>DMHI01000238.1:4155-11506 GCA_003449515.1 Lysobacteraceae bacterium
GCGCCGCGCCGCCTCGCCCGGCAGGCGCTGGCCGAAGCGGTGCAGAACCGCTACGAGGAGATCTTCGAGATGGTGCAGGCGGAACTCCGCCGCGCCGGCTACGAAGAACTGGTGCGCGCCGGCATGGTGCTCACCGGCGGCAGCGCGCGCATGGAAGGCGTGGTCGAACTCGCCGAGGAGATGCTGCACATGCCCGTGCGCGTCGGCATCCCGCAGCACGTGACGGGCTTGGGCGAAGTCATCAACAACCCGGTCCACGCCACTGGCGTGGGCCTGCTGCTGTGGGGGCGCTCGCTCGAAGCCGGCCCCCGCCGCCCCACCTTGAACGCCGGCAAGGCCGGTGTGGCTTTCACGCGCTTCCGGAACTGGTTCCGGGGCGCGTTCTGACCGTCGGCCCCCCGACGTTTTCCACCACCAAAGCAGAAACACCCCCGAGACGAGAGGACGAGACCATGGCGCAGTTTGAACTCATCGAGAAGTTGGCCCCCAACGCGGTCATCAAGGTCATCGGCGTGGGCGGCGGCGGCGGCAACGCCGTGGCGCACATGGTCAATGCCAACGTGGACGGCGTGGAATTCGTCGTCGCCAACACCGATTCGCAGGCGATCAAGAACGTCGGCGCGAAGCTGCACCTGCAGCTCGGCGCCAACGTGACCAAGGGTCTCGGCGCCGGCGCCAACCCGGAAGTCGGCCGCCAGGCCGCGCTCGAGGACCGCGAGCGCATCATGAATGCGCTGGAAGGTGCGGACATGGTGTTCATCACCGCCGGCATGGGCGGCGGCACCGGCACCGGTGCCGCCCCGGTCGTCGCGCAGCTCGCCAAGGAGATGGGCATCCTCACCGTCGCCGTCATCACCAAGCCCTTCCCGTTCGAAGGCCGCCGCCGCATGCAGGTGGCGCTGAAGGGCATCGAAGAGCTGGCCAGCCACTGCGACTCGCTGATCACCATCCCGAACGAGAAGCTGATCACCGTGCTCGGTCGCGACGCCACCATGGTGCAGGCCTTCCGCGCCGCCAATGACGTGCTGCTCGGCGCCGTGCAGGGCATCGCCGACCTGATCGTCCGTCCGGGCCTGATCAACGTCGACTTCGCCGACGTGCGCACCGTGATGAGCGAAATGGGTCTCGCCATGATGGGCACCGGCACCGCCCGCGGCGACGACCGCGCCCAGGCCGCCGCCGAGGCCGCCATCAGCAACCCGCTGCTCGACGAGGTCAACCTCGCCGGCGCCTGCGGCGTGCTGGTCAATATCACCGCCGGCCCGAACTTCACCATGCGCGAGTTCGACGAAGTCGGCCGCACCATCGAGGAGTTCGCTTCGGAAGACGCCACCGTCGTGCTCGGCACCGTGCTCGACCCCGACATGCAGGACGACGTCCGCGTCACCGTGGTGGCCACCGGCCTGAACCGCGGTGTGCAGGCCGGTCGCCTGCCGAACCGTGACCACGGCCGTGCGACCTTCGGCGAGGCCCCGCGCGGCCACGAGCGCGAGTCGGCCCGCGGCAAGGTGCAGCTGATCCGCAACGGCAGCACCGGCATGGCCGAGTTCGCCGATGCCGTGGGCCCGGCGGCCACGGTCGGCCGCGATGCGGGCTTCGGTGGCGCCCCGGCCGGTGGCCGCGAGTCGAGCTTCGCCGGCGGCCTGCGCGGCCGTTCGGCCGATGTCGCTCAGGCCACGGCCCTGTCGGACCTGCCGGCCGACCAGGCCTACCTCGACATTCCGGCCTTCCTGCGCCGCCAGGCCGACTGAGATCGGGCCATCGGGGTGTCCGGCGGCCCGGAAGGGTGCGCCGGGCCCGGAGGCTCCCGTCTCAAGCCTCCGGTAGACAGCGCGCGGGCAGGGGGCTGCCCGCAGCGTTGCGAATTTGACACCGCGACGGCCGGTTTTTTAAGGTTTCGTTAAAGGTTGGGCGTGCTAATGTGCGCACCCTACCCGTGTCAAGCCCCTCGGGGATCGTGGCCTCATGTTCAAGCAGCGCACCCTCAAGAACGTCATCCGCGCCACCGGCGTCGGCCTGCACAGCGGCGAGAAGGTCTACATGACCCTGCGTCCGGCGGCCGTCGACACCGGCATCGTGTTCCGCCGCGTCGATTTCGACCAGCCGGTCGAGATCAAGGCGACGGCGCTGGCGGTGGGCGACACCTCGCTGTGCACCGCGCTGATCAAGGACGATGTCCGCGTCATGACGATCGAGCACCTGCTCTCGGCCATGGCCGGTCTGGGCATCGACAACGCCTACGTCGACCTCTCCACGGCCGAAGTGCCGATCATGGACGGCTCGGCCGGCCCCTTCGTGTTCCTGCTGCAGTCGGCGGGCATCGAGGAGCAGAACGCGGCCAAGCGCTTCATCCGCATCAAGAAGCCGATCCTGGTCGAGGACGGCGACAAGTGGGCCCGCTTCGAGCCGTTCGAGGGCTTCAAGGTGGGCTTCACCATCGATTTCACCCACCCGGTGTTCAAGAAGAGCACCTCGAGCGCCGAGATCGACTTCTCGACCACCTCGTTCGTGAAGGAAGTCAGCCGCGCCCGCACCTTCGGCTTCATGCGCGACATCGAGTTCCTGCGTGAGCGCAACCTCGCGCTCGGCGGCTCGATGGACAACGCCATCGTGCTCGACGACTACCGCGTGCTCAACGACGACGGCCTCCGCTACGAGGACGAGTTCGTCAAGCACAAGATCCTCGACGCCATCGGCGACCTCTACCTGCTGGGCCACAGCCTGATCGGCGCGTTCTACGGCCACAAGTCGGGCCACGCGCTCAACAACCGCCTGCTGCGCACCCTGCTGGCCGACAAGTCGGCGTGGGAGGAAGTGACCTTCAGCGACCCGGCGAAGGCGCCGATCTCCTACGCCAGCCCGGCCGCGGCGGTCTGAGCCTGGCCGCATGCCCGGCCCGGCCCGGTCCGGGGCGGTCGCGGAAAGCGTGTCCGGCATCACAAAATGTCCTGAGGCCCGTCGGTGATCCCGGCGGGCTTCGTTCTTTGGCCGCCGCTTCACCGTTTGTTAGCGGGTTTTTAACGAGCCGTCCGTAGACTCCGCCATTCCGCGACCTCGGTCACGGGGCCCGGCCGCTTGCGGCCAGGCGCAGGAGTTGGGCCTTGAGATCAGGGTCCGCAACGGATTGGGCGGCGGCTTCGAGCGTGGCTCGGGCGGCCGCCGAGAGCGGTGCTCCCGGGCGTTCCGGCAACGGCGCGGTCGGTGGCACCACCTTGAGGGTCACCGTCCGGGCGTCGATGCCGGCCGCGTGGGCCGCCGCCAGCAGCAGGGCGGTGTCCATCCGCAGCCGGGCCTTCCACGCCGGGGAGGGGACCACCACCACGACCGCCTCGCGGTCGACGTTGGCCAGGCGAAGGTGCCCGGCCAGCGCCGGCGGCAGGTGTCGGCGGAAGCGCTGGTCGGCGGCGTCCAACCACTGGGCGCGGGCGACGAGCGCGGCGAGGTCGCCCTCGGCGACCCACTGGCCTGCGGGTCGGGGGGGCTTGGGCGGGCCGGACGCCCCTTCCGTCGGGTTGCGACATCTGGATCGGAACATGCCCAACATCATCGTCGTTTCCCGCCACCTGCGCTCGCCGCTGACGCTCAACCTGGAGTCGGCGCGGAACCGTTGGCTCGCTGCCGGTGCCGGTGCCGTGCTGCTGCTGGCCGCGGCCGGTGCCGGGGCGCTCGCCACCCACTGGAGCGCCCGCAGCGACGCCGCCCTCGACCCGCTGCGCGCCGAACTGGCCGCCAGCCGCGAGGCGGTGGTGGCCGCCCGCGCCGAAGCGCAGCGCGAGGTCAATGCGATGGCCGTGCGCCTGAGCGAGTTGCAGGCGCAGGCCAACCGGCTGAACGCGCTCGGCCACCGGCTTACCGAGATGGGCCAGCTCAAGGATGGCGAGTTCGACTTCAGCGAGCGCCCGGCGATGGGCGGCCCGGAAGGTGCCGAGGCCATGCCGCAGGACCTCGGCGCGACCCTCGGCCGGGTGGAGGCGCAGTTCGCCCGCGCCCAGGCCCAGCTCGACGTGCTTGGCGCGCTGATCGAAGGCGAGGAGATGGCGAAGGCCGCCCGCCCCAGCCGAGCGCCCGCGCCGGGCTACATCTCATCGGGCTTCGGCCTGCGCGCCGACCCGTTCACCGGTGGCCGTGCCCACCATTTCGGCGTCGATTTCGACGCCAATTACGGCGATCCGATCACCGCCGCCGCCGATGGCATCGTCAGCTTCGCCGGCGTCAAGTCGGGCTACGGCTACACCGTGGTCGTCGATCACGGCGACGGCTACCAGACCCTGTATGCGCACAACCAGCGCAACGTGGTGCGCGCGGGCGATGTGGTGCGCGCCGGCCAGAAGCTCGCCACCGTGGGATCGAGCGGCCGTTCCACTGGCGCCCACCTGCACTTCGAAGTGCACGTCAACGGCCGGCCGGTGAACCCGATGGCGTACCTGGAGCGCATTCGGGGGTGAGGAGGGCGCGCTCAGCGACCACGGGTCGCTGCGCCTGACGAACGCCCGCCGCGCTGCGGCGGGCCGGAAACCCCCTCTGCGTTGACTTGATAACGGCCCACGGCGTCACCAGTTAGAATACGCGGCTGCCTCCCGGCGGCCGCTTTTGTTTCCGGCCCCTGCGGCGCTCCCCATTCCCGAAGACCCGTCCATGCTCAACCGCCTCCTCACCGCCCTGTTCGGCAGCCGCAACGAACGCCTCGTCCGCCAGCTCGGGCGGTCGGTCGCCCGGATCAATGCGCTCGAGGATGGCCTGAAGGCGCTGGACGACGCGGCGCTGCAGGCCAGAACCGCCGAGTTCAAGGCGCGGGTGGCGAAGGGCGAGACCCTCGACGCGCTGCTGCCGGAGGCCTTCGCGGTCTGCCGCGAGGCCTCGCGCCGCGTGCTCGGCATGCGCCACTACGATGTCCAGCTGATCGGCGGCATGGTGCTGCACCAGGGCAAGATCGCCGAGATGCGCACCGGCGAGGGCAAGACCCTGATGGCCACGCTGGCGGTCTACTTGAACGCGCTGTCCGGCAAGGGCGTGCACGTCGTCACCGTCAACGACTACCTCGCGCGCCGCGACGCCGCCTGGATGGGCAAGCTCTACAACTGGCTCGGGCTGTCGGTGGGTGTGGTGTTTCCCGGCATGCCGATGGCCGACAAGGCCGCGGCCTACGGCGCCGACATCACCTACGGCACCAACAACGAGTTCGGCTTCGACTACCTGCGCGACAACATGGCGCTGCGCAAGGGCGACCGCTACCAGCGCGGCCTGAACTTCGCCATCGTCGACGAGGTCGACTCGATCCTGATCGACGAGGCGCGCACGCCGCTCATCATCTCCGGGCCGGGCGACGAATCGCCCGAGCTGTACGTCAAGGTCGACAAGCTGGTGCCCGCGCTGACGCGCCAGGCCGACGAGAACGCCGAGGGCGACTACTGGGTCGACGAGAAGGGCAAGCAGGTGCACCTCTCCGAAGGCGGCATGGAGCACGCCGAGGCCCTGCTGCGCGCCGCCGGCATCCTGCAGGGCGACGACAGCCTGTACGCCGGCCACAACATCGCCGTGGTGCATCACCTGAACCAGGCGCTGCGCGCCCACGCCATCTACCAGCGCGATGTCGACTACATCGTGCGCAACGGCGAGGTGGTGATCGTCGACGAGTTCACCGGCCGCACGCTGGTGGGCCGGCGCTGGTCGGACGGCCTGCACCAGGCCATCGAAGCCAAGGAGAACGTGCCGATCCAGCGCGAGAACCAGACGCTGGCCTCGATCACCTTCCAGAACTACTTCCGCATGTACGGCAAGCTCGCCGGCATGACCGGCACCGCCGACACCGAGGCCTTCGAGTTCAACTCGATCTACAACCTCGAGGTGACGGTGATCCCGACGCACCGGCCGATGGTGCGCAACGACCTGCCCGACCTCGTGTTCCTCAACCGCAATGGCAAGTACCTCGCGGTGATCGAGGACATCAAGGAGCGCCACGCCAAGGGCCAGCCGGTGCTGGTGGGCACCACCTCGATCGAGACCTCCGAGCTGATCAGCGGGCGCTTGAAGGCCGCCGGCATCGCCCACGAGGTGCTCAACGCCAAGCAGCACGAGCGCGAAGCGCAGATCGTCGCCCAGGCCGGCGCGCCGGGTGCCGTCACCATCGCCACCAACATGGCCGGCCGTGGCACCGACATCGTGCTGGGCGGCAGCCTCGAGGCCGAGCTGCATGCCGCCGGCGAGATCGACGAGCTGACGAAGGCGCGCCTCAAGGCGGAATGGCAGCAGCGCCACGACCGGGTCAAGGAAGCCGGCGGCCTGCACATCATCGGCACCGAGCGCCACGAGAGCCGCCGCATCGACAACCAGCTGCGCGGCCGCTCCGGCCGCCAGGGCGATCCGGGCTCGTCGCGCTTCTACCTGTCGCTCGAAGACAACCTGATGCGCATCTTCGCCAGCGACTGGGTGCAGAAGGCGATGCAGCGCATGGGCATGAAGGACGACGAGGCCATCGAGAGCGGCCTCGTGACGCGCCAGATCGAGAACGCGCAGCGCAAGGTCGAGGCGCACAACTTCGACATCCGCAAGAACCTGCTCGAATACGACAACGTCGCCAACGACCAGCGCAAGGCCGTCTACGAGCTGCGCGACGAGCTGATGGGTGCCGAGAAGGTGACAGCGCTGATCGACGACATCCGCCCCGATGTCGTCAATGCGCTGGTCGATACCTACATCCCGCCGCAGACGCTCGAGTCGATGTGGAACGTCGAAGGGCTCGAAGCCGCGCTCAAGAAGGACTTCCAGCTCGAACTGCCCGTGCAGAAGATGCTCGACGAGGAAGCGGGCCTCGACGAGAAGGGCCTGCGCGCCCGCCTCGTCGAAGCAGTCCGCAAGGTCTACGAGGACAAGAAGGCGCGCGTCGGCGCGGGCGTGCTGGAGCACTTCGAGAAGGCCATCACCCTGCAGGTGATCGACCAGTTCTGGCGCGAGCACCTCGCCGCCGTGGACTACCTGCGCCAGGGCATCCATCTGCGCGGCTACGCGCAGAAAGACCCGAAGCAGGAATACAAGCGCGAAGCCTTCGGCATGTTCAATGACATGCTGGGGCGCTTCAAGCATGAGGTCATCAGCATCCTCGCGCGCGTGCAGATACAGACCGAGGCCGAGGTGGAGCGCATCGAAGCCGAGCGCCGTGCCGCCGCCGAAGTCGCCGAGCGCCGCATGCAGTTGCAGCACGCTGCGGCCCCCGATGTGCTGCATGGCGAGGCCGAACCCACCGCTCCGCAGGCCGCAGCGCCCCAGCGCCAGGCACCGGTGGAACGCGAATATCCGAAGGTCGGCCGCAACGACCCCTGCCCCTGCGGCAGCGGCAAGAAGTACAAGCACTGCC
>DMHI01000002.1:0-1024 GCA_003449515.1 Lysobacteraceae bacterium
CGGCTCGCCACCGGCGCGATCGCCGCCTCGGGCACGCTGGGGCAGATCATCCCGCCGTCGATCGTGCTGGTGCTGCTCGGCGATCAGCTCGGCCACGCCTACCAGCGCGCGCAGCTCGACGCCGGCAATTTCGCACCCGAGACGCTGTCGGTGGGCGACCTGTTCGCCGGCGCGCTGCTGCCGGGGATCGGCCTCGTGCTGCTGTACCTCGCCTACACGCTCTGGACCGCGTGGCGGCACCCGGCGCGTGCGCCCGCCCTGCCCGGCGCGACGCGCCCGACCGTGTTCGAACTCGCGCGTGATGTGCTGCCGGCGCTGGGCCTGGTCGTGCTGGTGCTGGGCTCGATCCTTGGCGGCTGGGCGACGCCGACCGAAGCCGCCGCCGTGGGCGCGGTGGGGGCCACCGGCTTCGCGGCGCTGCGCGGCGGCCTGAGCCTGCGACGCCTGCACGACGTGGCGCTGCAGACGGTGAAAGTCAGCGCGATGGTGTTCGCCATCCTGTTCGGTGCGGCGCTGTTCACCCTCGTGTTCCGCGGCTATGGCGGCGACGATCTGGTGCACGGGCTGCTCGCGGGCCTCCCCGGCGGCAGTGCCGGCGCGGTGCTCGCGGTGATGGCGGTGATGTTCCTGCTCGGCTTCGTGCTCGACTTCATCGAGATCACCTTCATCGTCGTGCCCATCGTCGCGCCGGTGCTGTTCGCGCTCGGCGTCGATCCGGTGTGGCTGGGGGTGATGATGGCGGTGAATCTGCAGACCAGCTTTCTCACGCCGCCGTTCGGCTTCGCGCTGTTCTATCTGCGCGGCGTCGCGCCGCAGGCGCTGCCCACCACCGCCATCTACCGCGGCGTGGTGCCTTTCATCGCCCTGCAGTTGCTGATGCTGGCGGTGCTGTGGTTCGTGCCGGGTTTGGCCACATGGCTGCCGGAGCGGCTGTACGGCTGATCCGGGGCCGCTCAGCGCCGCCTTACCCGGCCCAGCGCTGCGCCGTGACGCGCGCCAGCACTTCATCGAATGGCGCCGGACG
>DMHI01000002.1:1435-4772 GCA_003449515.1 Lysobacteraceae bacterium
CGGTTTCCACGCCCTCGGCCACCGTATCGAGGCCGAGACTGCTGGCCAACAGGATGATCGACGCGCAGATGGCTTCATCGTCGGGATCGGCACCGACACCGCGCACGAAGCTGCGGTCGATCTTCAGGCGCTGGATCGGCAGCCGCTTCAGGTAGGACAGCGACGAATAGCCCGTGCCGAAATCGTCGACGGCGATTCCCACGCCGGCCCTCGCCACCCGGCGCATCTGCTCGATGGTGCTCTCGGCATTCACCATCAGCACGCTTTCGGTGAGCTCGAGTTCGAAAGCGCCCTTCGGCAGCGCGAACTCGCGGACGATCGCCTCCACATCCTCCAGCAGGTGGTGGTGGAGCTGGGTGGCGGACACATTCACCGAGAGCCGCATATCGCCCAGGCCCGCCGCCAGCAGCTCGGCGTGGCGTCGTGCGGCATCGCGCAGCACCCAGCGCCCCACCTCGACCATCAGGCCACTTTCCTCGAGCGCGTCGATGAAGTGGCCCGGGGCGAGCAGACCACGGCTCGGATGGCGCCAGCGCAGCAAGGCCTCCATGCCCTGCGCGCGGCCATCCCAGCGGTACTGAAGCTGGTAGTGGAGCTCGAACTCGCCGCGCTCGAGTGCCTCGCGGAGCTGCGAGATCAGCGAGAGGCGCTCGGCCGTACCCTCGTCGAACGACGGCTCGTAGCCCACCGCGCAGTTCCGGCCACGCGCCTTGGCCTGGTACATGGCGATGTCGGCATGCTGCAACAGCAGGTCCGCCTCCTCGCCGTGCTGCGGGCTGCGCGCGTAGCCGATGCTCGCGGTCACGTAGTGCATGTGGCCGCCAAGATCCACCGGGCGGCGCAGCGCCTCGGTGATGCGGTCGACGACGCGGAGCACGTCGGTCTCCACCTCACCGATCAGCAGCACCACGAACTCGTCGCCACCGAAGCGCGCCACCGTGTCGGTCTGCCGCAGGCAGCTCTGCAGCCGGCGCGCCACGGTACGCAGCAGTTCGTCACCGGCGGCGTGGCCGAGCGAATCGTTGACCAGCTTGAAGTTGTCGAGATCGACGAACAGCACGACGAGGCTGAGGCCAAAACGCTTGCTCTCGCGCAGCGCCTGCGCGAGGCGATCGCGGAACAGCTGGCGGTTCGGCAGGCGGGTGAGTTCGTCATGCGTGGCGCGGTGCGCCAGCGCCTGCTCGGTGGCGACGCGCTCGCTGACATCGATCTGGGAGCCGATGTAGTGGGTGAGCACCCCGCTGGCGTCGCGCACCGGCGAAACCACCAGCTCGATCCAGTAGGCGCTGCCGTCCTTGCGGTAGTTGCGCAACAAGATCTGCCCATCACGGCCCTCGCGCAGGGCGTGGCGGAGCGACTCGAGGCCGGGCTGATCGCGTTCGCCGCCTTGCAGGAAACGCAGGTTGCGTCCGAGCAGTTCGTCGGCAGCGTAGCCGCTGATGGTCGCCAGCGCGGCGTTGACGTAGACCGCCGGCCAATCGGGTTGCCGCACGTCGACAATGACGACGCCGGTGGTGGTGGCATCGAGCGCACGCCGGAGCAGCGCGAGCTGATCAAGGGCCGCGATCTCGTCGCTGCTGTCGGTGACGCCGCCGATGGTGCGCAGTGGCTTGCCTGCCGCATCACGCACGATCAGCAGGCGATCCCGGGCGTGGCCGGTGCTGCCATCGGGCCTTTCGAACCGGTAGCTCACCTCCCACTCGTCGACACCGCTGTCGAGCGCCCGCACATAGCCCTGCCAGACACGCTCGCGGTCGTCGGCGTGCACCTTCGCCAGCCAGTCGGCGATCTCGTGCCGGGCGGCGTCGGGCTCGATGCCGAACATCCGGCAGAACGCCTCGCTGCGCCACAAGGTGCTGGCGACGAGGTCGACGTCGTAGATGCCATCGCTGGTGGCGCGGGCGATCAGCGCGAAGCGCTCCTTCTCGCGACGCTCGCGGCGTCGGGCACGCCACAGCGCCGTGAGCGCCCCCGCCATCGCCGCGAGAAGGACGAGAATGGCGACGGTGGCAGACGGAACGCTGGCGGGCATGGGAACGTCCAGAAGGGGCCCTCAGCCTACCAGCGCGACCCCCGGCAGGCCGAGCACGTAGTCCGCGCCCATCAGCATCGACGGCGTCTTGAAGCCCGGTTCGGCGGCACCGGCGAGCAGGCGTTCGGTGATCCCGAGCGCGGCGGTCACGGTGAGGTCATAGCCGTTGGGCGTGCGCAACTGGCGCTTCAGCTCGCGGCCGTCGGCGGTGCGCGCCTCGCCCCAGACGTGGGTGTCGGTCTTGCCGCGCTTCGAATCGGACGGCCCGCGCACCGATTTCTCGACGCGCGCCTTCATGAACCGCTGCACCGGGCCCAGCGCCAGCAGCGGCCGGATGATGCGCAGGCGGCGCACTCTGCCGATGACGGCGGGTGGCACCGCCATGTAGACCTCGATGTCGGGGATGCCGGTCGACAGATACGCGGTGTAGACATCGCCCCATGGAATCGTCATCGCGCTGCGCGCTTCGCCATCGCGATCGAAGGTGCGGCTCTTCCACGCCAGCGGCACCTTGCGCAACTCGCCAGCGATGCGCACGCGCCCGCCCTTGCCGAGGCCTTCGACGCTGGTCTTGGCGGTGCCGGGGCTGGGGCCACCGCCGGCCTCGAAAGCGAGCACCAGCGCGCTGGCGTCGGGCAGATCACGCTTGAGCTGCGCGGCGAGGCAATCGGTGGGCACCACGTCGAAGCCCGCGCCCGGCAGCACGACGATGCCGGCCTCCCTGGCCTTGGCATCGTGCTGGTGACAGTGCGCGAACACGTCGATCTCGCCGGTGATGTCGAGGTAGTGCGCCTTCGCCCGCAGGCAGGCCGCGAGCATCGGCGCGCAGGTCTTCGAGAACGGGCCCGCGCAGTGCAGCACCAGCGAGACGCCGCGCAGGCCGAGGTCGAGCGCGCTGGCTTCGAGGCCGAACACGCGCACTTCGAGCCCGCCCAGTTCGCGGGCCAGTGATTCGAGCTCGACGCGGCGGCGGCCGGCGAGGATGGGCCGCAGGCCGCGCGCCACCGCTTCCTTCGCCATCAGCCGGCCGGTGTAGCCGTTGGCACCGTAGATCATCCACTGCATGTCGGGAACTCCGGGTCTGTTGGACGTTGGCTCAGCCACGCCGAAGCGCGCCGGCCGTTGCGATCAGCTTCTTGAAGTACCAGTCCGGGAACCAGCGCTTGATCCGCCAGCGCATCGGCTCGTGCCTGGTCGGCAGCACGAGGAAGGTGCGCGACTTCAGCGCGGCGTAAGTGGCATCGGCCACCGAATCCAGCGTATCCGGGCTCTTGTCCATGATCCGCGCGGCCATGCCGCGCACCG
>DMHI01000181.1:0-7532 GCA_003449515.1 Lysobacteraceae bacterium
TCGGCGGGCGGCTTGCTGCCCGAGGCGAGGTACTCGACGAGCTGCGCGCGGCCCTCGATGGGCGTGGTTTTCTCCGCACTCGGTCCGGACATTCGCGGCAGCCTTCAGTGGAATGCTGTGACGGTGGGGGCGGGCCGTGACGAGGGCAAGGCAGCCCTCACGCCTTCGTCGCGGTCGCGGGTCGGTGATCGGCTGTCCCAGCAGCACCGGGATCGCTGGGCGATGCCGACGACCCCAGCCCCAGCCAGCCGCTGATGACCGCGCGCGCCTCCTCGATTCCAAGCTTTTCCGGCGAGGAGAACAACTGCGCCGAGGCCACACCGCCCAGCGCCTTGCGCACCTTCGCCAGCGTCTGCGCCTGCGCGCTGCGGGTGAGCTTGTCGGCCTTGGTCAGCAGCACATGGCAGGCGAGATTGCGGCGGAAGGCGAAGTCGATCATCTGCTGGTCGAATGCCTTGAGCGGATGGCGGCTGTCCATCACCACGATGAAGCCGGCCAGCGATCGCCGGCTCTGGAAGTAGCCCTCGATGAAGGCCTTCCAGTGCTCCCTGAGGTGCAGCGGCACCTCGGCGTAGCCGTAGCCCGGCAGATCGACGAGGTAGCGATCGGGACGCACCTGGAAATACACGAGCTGCTGCGTGCGACCCGGCGTCTTCGAGGTGCGGGCAAGGCCGTTCCGCTGGCAGATGGCGTTCAGGGCGCTGGACTTGCCGGCGTTCGAGCGCCCGGCGAAGGCCACCTCGAGGCCGGTGTCGGCCGGCAGCTGCGTCGGCAGGTGCGCCGCCTTCAGGTATTCGGCGGTCTGCAGGGGGTTGGTGGCCATGGCGGTGCTCGGAGTCGCGGCCCCGGAGTGTGGGCCCCCGCGCGCCGCGCCGGAAGCCCGCCATGCCGCACCGGCCTTCACGCCAACGGCTTCGTTGACCACGCGGCAAACCGGCTGGGATAATCCGCCATCCTGCCGCGGGCCACGCCCGGGCCCGCCGCCCCACCTGCTCGATCTGTCCGGAGTTCCGCATGACGCTGAAGCGCATCCTCGCCCTTGGAGCCGCCGTAGGGACGGCGATCGCCCTGGCGGGCGTTGCGATCGGGCAGTCATCGGAACCCCCCGCGGCGGGCGCTGCTGCCGCGACCCCGGCTGCCGCGACCCCCGCTGTCGCCGACCCCGCAGCGGCGGTGATTCCCGCCGACGAGGCACCGGCCATCGTCGCCGCCGAGCTGCCCGACGACGGCCCCGCCCTGCCGGGTGATGCGGCGCGCGGCGAACTGGCCGCGGTGGCCTGCGCCGCCTGCCACGGCACCGACGGCAATGCCGCCGACCCGCAATACCCCAGCATCGCCGGCCAGCACGAGCTCTACATCGCCCGCCAGTTGGCGCTCTACAAGAGCGGCGAGCGCGACAACGCGATCATGCTGGGTTTCTCCGCCGGCCTGTCGTCGCAGGACATGCGCGACATCGGCGCCTATTTCGCCAAGCAGACCCCGCGCCCGGGTGTGGCGGATGAATCGGTGATCGCCGAAGGCCCGAACGCCGGCATGAAGTTCTACGAGGTCGGCAAGCGCATCTACCTCGCCGGCGATCCGGCGCGCGGCATCCCCTCCTGCGCGGCCTGTCACGGCCCCGCGGGTGCCGGTATCCCCGGCCCGTCGTGGCCGCGCCTGGCCGGCCAGCACGCGCAGTACACCGCGCTGACGCTGCGGGCCTTCCGCGACGGCGCGGTGTGGGGCAAGGACGAACGCGCCAACACGATCATGGCGGCGGCGGCCCGCAACCTCACCAACGAGGAGATCGACGCGCTGGCCAGCTACCTGCAGGGCCTGCACGACCTCCGCGACGTCGCCCCGGCGGCCACGGCGGCGCGCTGACCGCACGCGCGCTGAACGGGCGGGGAACTTTCCCCGCGCCGTGCGCTCCGAACCCTGCAGCCGGCGGCCCTCCGCCGGCTTCGCATTTCCGCCCTGCCGAGGTCTTCCGATGCTCCGCTCGCTCGCCCTGCTCGCCGCCATCGCCCTGCCCGCCCTCGCGTCCGCGCAGGCCCCCGCGCCCCGCACCGGTGTCGATTACGAGCTGATCTCGCCCGCGCAAGCTACCTTTGGCCCACCCGGACGGATCGAAGTGGCGGAGGTGTTCAGCTACCACTGCCCGGCCTGCGCCGATTTCCACCCGCACGTCGAGCGTTGGAAGACCAGCCTGCCCGCCGACGTGCGCCTCACCTACGTGCATGCGGCCTTCGGTGGCGCGATCGACAACCTCGCGCGCGGCTTCTACGCCGCCGAGACCCTGGGGGCCACCGCACGCACGCACTCCGGCTTCTTCCGCGCCTTCCACGTCGAGCGCCGGATCAGCACCGGCAGCATCGACGAGGTGGCCGATGTCTACGCCTCGCTCGGCCTCGATCGCCGCCAGGTGCTGCAGGCCATGAACAGCTTCGGCGTCACCTCGAAGGTGAACCGGGCCAAGCAGTTCGCGCAGCGCACCGGCACCAATGCCACGCCGACCATCGTCATCAACGGCAAGTACCGCCTGAATGCGACCCGCGAGGGCGGCTGGGCCGGCATGCTGCGAACGGCCGACGCCCTGATCGCCCGCGAACGCGCCGCGGCGGCAACGCGCGCCCCGGCGCGCCCGGCAGCGACGCCGGCCGCCCGCACCCCGGCCCCGGCGCGCTGAGCCTGCGCCTCCTCAGCGCCAACATCCAGGCCGGCCACAGCACGCGCGCCTACCGCGATTACGTGGTGCGCGGCTGGGGCCATGTGCTGCCGAACGGCAAGCAACGCAACCTCGCCGATATCGCCGCGCTGGCCCAGGACTTCGATCTCGTGGGGCTGCAGGAGAGCGATCCCGGCAGCCTGCGCTCGGGCTTCACCAACCAGACCCGCGCGCTGGCCGAACGCGCCGGCTTTCCGTACTGGACACACCAGCCCAACCGCCGCGTCGGCGGCATCGCCAGCAGCGCCAACGGCCTGCTCGCGCGCATCGTGCCCACGGCGGTGTTCGACTACGCGCTGCCCGGCCGCATCGGCGGTCGCGGCGTGATGCTGGCCCGCTTCGGCGAGGGCAAGGCCGCCTGGGTGCTGGGTGTCACCCACCTCTCGCTCAGCGTCGCCGCACGGCGCCAGCAGCTCGACTTCCTCGGCGAACTGCTCGCCGATCACCCGCGCGCGGTGCTGATGGGCGACTTCAACTGCGCCGCCCACGCCCGCGAGATGGAGGGGCTCTACCGCAAGACGGCGCTGACACCGCCTCCCGAGGCCCTTGCCACCTTCCCGAGCTGGGGCCCGACGCGCTCGCTCGACCACGTCTTCACCGCGGGCTTCGCCGTACGCGACTACCGCGCGGTGCCGGCCGCCGGCTCCGACCACCTCGCGGTGGCGCTGGAGATCGAACCGCAAGCTTGAAATCGCCGCGTCGATGCGGGTGGGCGCATGAAGCCGCTCACGGCCACAGGAGCACCGTACCCACCAGCGCCAGCGCCGCCGCGAACACCCGCGCAAGGGCGCGACCGCTGATGCGGTGCGCGAGCCGCACGCCCCACGGCGCAGCCAGCAGCGCTCCCAGGCCGATGCCGATCGCGGCGGGCAGGTGCACGAAGCCGACAACACCCGCCGGCAACGCGACGTCGCCCGCCGTAGCATCGGCTGGCGCGCCCAGGGCGTAGGCGGCGGCACTCGCCAGCGCGATCAGCACGCCGCAGGCCGACGAGGTGCCGACCGCGCGCACCGCGGCCACGCCGCGCGCGACCAGCAGCGGTACGGTGAGGCTGCCACCGCCGATGCCCACCACCGCCGACACCGCACCGATGCCCACGCCCGCGGCGCCGAGCCACGCGCCGCGCGGTGCCGGAAGCGGTGAGGCCTTGGCGGTGCCCTCGCCCGAATCCACCGACGATGCGCCGCTGCCCGGCCATGCCATCCGCGCCGCCATCAGCAGGCAGAACGCGCCCACCGCAAGCTCCAGCGTCGTGCCCTCGAGGCGCACCGCCCAGCGCGCGCCAAGCACACCACCGAGGACGAGGCCCGGAGCCAGCCAGGCCACCGTCGGCCACAGCACGCTGCCGCGCTTGCGGTGGGCGTTCGCCGAGGCCCCGGCGGTGACGATGATCGAGGCCAGCGAGGTCGCCAGCGCCACGTGCATCACCGCCTCGGCGGGCACCCCCAGCAGCGGCAGCAGGCCGACGAGGGCCGCCACCAGCACGATGCCACCGCCGATGCCGAGCAGGCCCGCGAGCACGCCGGCCACGAGCCCCAGCAGCGGGAACAGCAGCCAGTAGGCGTGCGCGGCGAGCGTCTCAAGCATGGCGAGGGGCCTCCGCTACACTGCCGCACATGCGCATCGTCCCCGCCCTTTCCGTCTTCGCGGCCGCCATTGTCGCGGCTGGCACCGCCTTCGGCGACTCCCGCGACGCCCGTCGCGCCGAAGTGCTGGCCGCCTTCAACGCTGCCGAGCGCGGCGAGCTCACGCTGCGCGACGCCGCGCGCCTGCAGGCGCATCCGCTGGGCGGCTGGCTCGAGGTGCTGGTGCACGAGCGCGATCTGGCCGGGCTGTCGAGCGCGCGGCTCTCCGAAGTGCTCGAGGCGCTGGGTCCGCAGCCCGCCGCCCACCGCCTGCGCCAGGCCTGGCTGCGCCAGGCTGCAGCCGAATCACGCTGGGCCGACGTGCTGGCCCACGCCGGCAACGAAGCCGCGGTTGATCTGCGCTGCGCGGTGTTGCAGGCACGCCTCGCCACCGGCGCGGTCGATGCCCGCTGGGTCGAGGCCACCACCGCGCTGTGGCTCAGCGCCGATTCGCAGCCGGCGCTGTGCGATCCGGTGTTCACCGCCTTCGCGCAACGTGGCGAACTGACGCCCGCGCTGCGCTGGCAGCGCATCGAGCTGGCCGCCCGGGCGCACAACACCGGGCTGATGCGCGCCGCCGCGCGCCGCCACCGCGTCTGGCTGCAACCCGGCAGCCTGCCCATGGCAATGGGCGGCCTGGTGGTGAACCGCGCGCCGTTGATCCGCCCCGATGGCAGCCTGGCCTTCCAGGACAAGTGGCAGATGACCCGCTTCGAACGCGAGCGCTGGGGTGTGGCGCGCGGGGCGCCGCCGCAGGTCTTCGACACGCCCTGGGGGCGGATCGGCCTGTCCATCTGCTATGATGCTGAATTCCCCAAGCATTTGCGCGTGCAGGTCGAGGCCGGGGCCTGGCTGGTGCTGGTGCCCGCCTGCACCGATACGCCCGCCGGGGCGACCCGCGTGACCATGTGCGCCCGCGCGCGCGCCATCGAAAACCAGTGCATCGTCGCGGTCGCGCCCACGGTGGGTGTGGCGCCATTCTCCGCCGCGCTGGATACCAACCATGGCCGCGCCGGCATCTATGGCCCGGCCGATCGCGGCTTCCCCGATGACGGCGTGCTGGCCGAAGGCGCCCCCGATGCGCCGGGCTGGGTCTTCGCCGATATCGATGCCGCGATGATCGCGCATGTGCGCGAGCATGGCGGGGTGCTGAACCATCGCGACTGGCCGCGCGGCCCGCTGCCGCCGGTGCGCCCGGCGGATTACACATGAGCCTGGTCTACATCATCGCCGGCGAGGCCAGCGGCGATGTGCTGGGCGCGCGGCTGATGGCGGCGCTGCGCGCGCGCGATGCGGGCCTGCGCTTCGCCGGCGTGGGCGGCGCGCGCATGGCCGAACAGGGTTTTTCGTCGTTGTTCCCGATGCGCGAATTGGCGCTGATGGGGCTGCTGGAAGTGCTGCCCAAGGTGTTCCGCCTGAAGCGCCGCATCGCCGAAACCGTGGCCGATATCGCGGCCCAACGCCCGGCCGTCGTCGTCACCATCGACAGCCCGGGCTTCACCCTGCGCGTGGCACCGCAGGTGAAGGCGCTGGGCATTCCGGTGGTGCATTACGTGGCCCCGCAGGTCTGGGCCTGGAAACCCTGGCGCGCCAGGAAGCTGCCCGCCCAGGTGGACCGCATCCTGGCGCTGCTGCCCTTCGAGGTCACGGTGCTCGCCGCCGCCGGTGTCGCGGTGGATTTCGTGGGCCATCCGGTCCTGGAAAGCGGCGCCGACCGGGGCGATGCCGCACGCTTCCGGGCGCGGCATGGCGTGGCCGATGACGAGACGCTGCTGATGGTCATGCCAGGCTCGCGCCGCACCGAAGTGTCACGCCTGCTGCCGATCTTCGGCGAAACCCTGGCGCGGCTGCCGGGTGCGCGCGCCGTGGTGGCGCTGGCCGGCCCGGTGGACACGGCGGTGCGCCAAGGCACGCGCGCCTGGGCGCGCCCGCCCATCCTGGTGCGCGATGTGGATGACAAGCACGACGCCTTCGCCGCCTGCGCCGCGGGGCTGATCAAGTCGGGCACCTCCTCCCTGGAATGCGCGGTGGCCGGGCTGCCGCATGTGGTGGCGTATCGGGTGAACCCGGTCACCGCCTGGATGGTGCGGCGGATGATCCAGGTGCCCTTCGTCTCGCTGGTGAACCTGCTGGCCGAGCGCGCCGTGGTGCCGGAGTTTTTGCAGGAGGATTGCACGCCCGAACGGCTCTCAGCGGCCTTGGCGCCGCTGCTGGCGGGCGATGCGTCGCAGCGCGCGGGTTTCGCGGAAGCCCTGGCGAAGCTGCGCGCGCCGGAGGGCCTGCCGAGCGAGGCCGCGGCGGCCGTGGTGGCGCGCTATACCTCGACCACCACGTAGCGTTCCTCGACGCGCACCGGGAAGGTTTCGGCCTGCAATTCCGCGCCGCAGGCGGTGCGCGCCTCATAGGCGCGGGTCTTGATGCGCTTGGGGTCGAAGACGCTGCGCCCGGTGCGGATGTCGAATTCCCAGGCATGCCAGGGGCAGCGCAGGATTTCACCGCGCCGGTCATAGGCGTATTGGCCCGGGCAGTCGCTGTGCACCGCCCCCATCACCGGCCCGGCCGAGAGCGGCCCGCCCTGGTGCGGGCAGCGATCGGCGAGTGCGAAAAACTCGCCGCCCAGGTTGAACACCACGATGCGCTTGCCGGCCGCTTCCGTCACATGCCGCGCGCCCGGCGGGATCTCGGCGGCGGGCGCCACCACATGCGCTACCACCCGTAGACCGCCTTGGCATTGCCGCCATAGATCGCGGCCCGGCGTTCATCGCCGAGGTATGACGGGATGGCGAAGCGCGGGTCGTCGAAATCCCAATGCGGGTAGTCGGACGCGAAGAGGATGCGGTCCCAGCCGATCCATTCCATCAGCTGCACCAGCTGTTCGGGGCGGTCCGGCTCCTCCATCGGCTGGGTGCTGAGCCAGATGTTGCGGCGGATATAGTCGGAAGGGCGCTGCTTCAGATGCGGCACCTCGCCCGCCATGGTGTGGTGCAGCTTGTCCAGCCGCCAGGCGAGGCTGGGCAGCCAGGCGAAGCCGCATTCGATCAGCACCACGCGAAGCCCCGGCAGATGTTCGAACAGCCCCTCCACCACCATCGAGGTGACAAGGCTTTGGCAGGAGGTGGCGTGTTCGCTGACCTCCTCGATGTAGAAGGACGGCCAGCCGCCATTGGTCATGGTGTGGCCGGAATAGCCGAAGGCGTGGA
>DMHI01000181.1:7884-8085 GCA_003449515.1 Lysobacteraceae bacterium
CCCGCTTCGGCCGCGGCCTCATAGATCGGCCAGTAATGCGGGTTGCCGCCCGGCTGGCTGGTGCGCGAGAGCATCAGCACCTGAGCAAAGCGAGGATCCCCGGCGCGCAGCCGGATTTCGCGCGCCGAGGCTTCCGGGTCCTCATAGGGCACCACGACGCTGGCGCGGAAACGGCCATCGCGCGCCACCCATTCGGCCAGC
>DMHI01000185.1:0-7719 GCA_003449515.1 Lysobacteraceae bacterium
CTGACCTTCCTCGCCATGATGGCGGGCATCGCTGGCGGCATGGCGGTGGGCGCGGCGATGCTCGACATCTCGCCCGAGATGTTCGTGGCGCGACTGCAGGACACCGTCGACGTGCGGCACTTCTTCGTCGGCATGGCCAAGGCGCCGGTGTTCGCGCTGATCATCGGCCTGATCGGCTGTCTCGAGGGGATGCAGGTGCGGGGCACGGCGCAGTCGGTGGGCGAGCGCACCACCTCGAGCGTGGTGCAGACCATCTCGCTGGTGATCCTGGTCGACGCCTTCGCCGCGCTGTGGTTCATGGAGATGGGCTGGTGAGGCCGTCGGAAGCGCCGATCGAGGCGCGCGCCTGCGACTTCTCGCGCCCGGCGATCGAGGTGCGCGGGCTGGCGAACGTGTTCGGCCGCCAGGTGGTGCACGAGGGTCTCGATCTCACCGTGCAGCGTGGCGAGATCGTCGGCGTGGTGGGCGGCTCGGGCTCGGGCAAGTCGGTGCTGATGCGCGCCATCCTCGGCCTGCGGCAGCCACAGGCCGGCGAACTGCGGGTGTTCGGCATCGACGCGCTCTCCAGCCGCGAATCCGACCGCCTCGGCATCGAACGCCAGACCGGGGTGCTGTTCCAGGGCGGGGCGCTGTTCTCGTCGCTGAGCGTGCTCGAGAACATCATGCTGCCGATGCGCGAACACCACGGCCTGCCCGACGATCTCACCCACGCGCTGGCGTGGATGAAGATGCGGCTGGCCGGTCTGCCCGGCGACGCGGTCGACAAGCTGCCCGCGCAGCTCTCCGGCGGCATGAAGAAGCGCGCGGCACTGGCGCGCGCGCTCGCGCTCGACCCGCCGCTGCTGCTGCTCGACGAGCCCACCGCCGGGCTCGATCCGATCAGCGCGGCGGCCGTCGATGGCTTGATCCTGAAGCTGAAGCGATCGCTCGGGCTCACGGTGTTCCTGATCACCCACGACCTCGACACGCTCTACACCACCTGCGACCGCGTCGCCGTGATCGCCGACCGCAAGGTGGTGATCTGCGCGCCGATCGCCGAGGTCGAACGCTTCCCGCACCCGTGGGTGCAGGACTATTTCCACGGACCGCGCGGCCGCGCCGCGCGACGCGAGGCCTGAGATGGAAACCAAAGCCCATCACGCGCTCGTCGGCGCTTTCACCCTTGCGGTGGCGGTGCTCGGGCTGCTGTTCACCCTGTGGGCCTCGAAGGCCTTGTCCGACCGCCACTGGGACGAGTACGAGATCGTGTTCACCGAGGCCGTCACCGGCCTGACCCGCGGCGGTGTGGTGCAGTACAACGGCATCGCCGTGGGCGAGGTGCGCGAGCTGTTCCTCGACCGCGACGACCCGAGCCGCGTGATCGCCCGCGTGCGGGTGGCTGCGGGCACCCCGGTGAAAACCGACACGATCGCGCGACTGGCGTTCGTCGGCCTGACCGGCGTGGTGCAGATCCAGCTCGCCGGCGGCAGCCCCGGCAGCCCCCTGCTGCGGGACGGCGTCGAGCGCGGCGAGCTGCCGCGGATCCGCGCCGAGGTGTCGGCGTTCGCGCGACTGCTCGCCTCGTCGGAGGAAATCACCACCACCGCCAACGACGTGCTGCTGCGCCTGAACCGGCTGCTCGACGACGAGACGGTCGCCAACGTGTCGAAAACGCTGGCCAACCTCGAGCAGGTCACCGGCACGCTGGCCGCCGAGCGTGGCGAGATCGCCGGCCTGCTGCGCGACGCGCGTCGCTCGGCCGCCCGCCTCGACCGCGTGCTGGCCAGTGCCGAGACCACGATGGGGGGGCTGCAAGGCGGTGTCGCCGCGCTCGACAGGGAGCTCCCGCCGATCCTCGCCAAGCTCGACCGCACGCTCACCGAAGTCGAGGCGCTGTCGCGCAACGCCAATGCGATGGTGGCCGAGAACCGCGGCGCCGTGCAGCAGTTCAGCCAGGAGGGTCTGGCCCAGGTCGGGCCCACGCTGGTGGAACTGCGCAGCCTGCTGCGCCAGCTCGACCGCGCGGCCACCCGGATCGAAGACAGCCCCTCCCGCGCCATTCTGGGCGGGCCCACGCCCGAGGAGTTCACGCCGTGATCCGTCACCTTCCCGTTCACGCCCCGCATCGGGCGCGCTTCGCGCTGCCGCTGATCGCCGCCCTCGCGCTCGCTGGCTGCCTGTCGATCGGCGACCGCGCCGAGCTGGCCGTGTACGCGCCCACCGTGGTGCTCGCCGTTGCCGAGGACACCCCGCGCCTCGAGCGCACGCTCGCCATCGCCGAACCCAGCGCCAGCAATGCGCTCGACACCACCCGCATCGCCGTCCGCCCCGCGCCGGGACGCCTGCAGGTCTATGCCGGCGCGATCTGGTCGGACACCGCGCCGGCGCTGGTGCAGGCGGCGCTGGTCGATGCGCTCGGCGGCAGTGGGCGCTTCCAGGCGGTCGTGCGCCCCACCGATGGCGTCGCCACCGACCTGCTGCTGCGTCTCGACCTGCGCCAGTTCGAGGCCGTGTACGCCGAGGGCGCGCAGCACCCCACGGTCATCGTCGACCTGCACGCCACCCTGGTCGACCCGCGCGGCCGCCGGGTGGCGGCGAGTCGTCGCTTCCGCGCCGAACAACCCGCCGTCGATGAAGCGCTCGACGATGTGGTCCCCGCCTTCGAGGCCGCGCTCGGCGAGATCGCCAGCACGCTGCTGCCCTGGGTGCTCGAGCACGGCACCGACACCGCGCCCTGAGCGGCACGCCGGGCCGGCCCGGATGCGCCCCGCCGCGGGGTGATTGCGGGCCGCGTTACGGCGCGCAGCCCTGCCGCCCGCCCAACGGCACCACCGCGTCGTTCGCGGTCCAGCGTCCGGGAATGCCGGCGCTCCACGTCGCGTCCACACCCACCCGCTCGAGGCCCATGGCACCGATTCGCCGCGTCAGCGTGCCCACCGCCGTGCGCGTCAGGTCGACCCGGGCGCACAGCGGGCAGTGGCCACCCACCTGCAGCAGCGGCAGCGAGGCCTCGGCCGCGCCGATGCCGGCACGCTCGGCGACGAGGTAGCGCGGCACGCCACGGGCGTCGTAGCCGAACACGGCGATGAACTCGTAGTCCGGGAACAACTGCACGCTGTAGCCGGTGCCGGCGCGGGCCGGATCGAACCAGTGCCCGCTGGCATCGACCGCCACGCCGCCGATCAGCGGACAGCCGCGCCCGAACACCTCGTAGGGCTCCGATCCGGTTTCGCCATCGAGCGTGTAGGTGAACGCGAAAGCATCGGCCGAGGTCGGCACCACCGTGGCCTCGCCCACCGCCACGAGGTGGTTGCGTTGGCCGTTCCACGCGCTTCGGAACACCTGCCCGCGCCAGGCGCTACCGGCGGCCGGACGGTCGCCCTGCAGGTAGTGCCAGGTGGGGCGGCCGTCCTGCCCGATGGTGTACCAGAGGCCCGCGAGCACGCCCTCGGCCGGGTACAGGAACAGGCCGTGGCCGGGCCGGGACGGGTTGAAGTAGCTGCCGGGGCGCACTTCGGGCGCGATGCCGCTGACGACGGCGGTGACGCGGGCGGTGAGGGGCGCGCTGCCGGGGTTCACCGGCGTCAGGTACCAGCGACCCGCGGGCGGATCGGCCAGCACGAAGGTTTCGTCGCCCGGGCCGGTGCCGCTGCGCAGCGCCTCGGTGCGCGCGGGTGCCGCAGCGATGCTGGGGATGGCCGCCGCCGCGGGCGTCCGGGCCGGGGTGAAGTCGCGGCGCGCGAGGTGCAGGTCGACGTTGCCCGCGGTGGCCGCCGCCGATACGCGCAAGGCCGTGGCGCCGGCCGGCACGTCGATGAACAGGCGCTCGTGGCTGCCCCCCGGCCCGAGCCCGATCGCCTGCTCCACGCCGCTGGCGAGCGCCAACGGCGCCGCCGGGCCGGCACCGCGGCTGAAGGTGATCGGCAGCGACGCCATCGGCAGATCACCCGGCGCGGCATAGGCGAGCAGCGCACCGCGGCGGATCTCGCCCTCCCGCCAGGTCGGATCGTGCCACCCCACGCGCAGGGCCGATGGCTCGCCCGCCGCCGCCGTTCCCGGCCCGGTGATTGCCAGGCGCGCGGGATCGTCGGCCGCCGCCGGCAGCAGCGGCAGCACGCTGTGCGACACCGTGAAGCCGCCCGATCCGCTGCGGTTCCAGACCATCGCCCAGTACGCCATCGCGCCGCCGCTTCCCGGGTGCTCCACCTCGATCACGCAGCGTGTGGCGGACTCGCACAGCGTGTTGCGCGAACCGGGCCCGGCGCCGTTGCCGGCGATCAGCGAGGTCTGGGT
Source organism: Lysobacteraceae bacterium (assembly GCA_003449515.1). Lineage (GTDB taxonomy): Bacteria > Pseudomonadota > Gammaproteobacteria > Xanthomonadales > Xanthomonadaceae > Silanimonas. The sequence goes on from DMHI01000185.1 coordinate 4,273, forward strand.
GCCGCCCGGCCCCTGCAGATCGATCTCGATGCGGTAGCGCGCGGGTCGCCCCGAGGCTGGTGCCGGCACGCTGATGGCCTGCCAGCCCACGCCATTGGCCAGGTTGTCGAAGCGTTCGTCGGGCGTCGGATCGGGGCCGAGCGCGTAGCTCGTGGTCGCCACCGCCACCAGTCGCGTGCCGAGGAAGCGCGCATCGGGCATCGGCAGACCCAGCGCGGGCAGCGTGAAATCGAAGAAGCCGCGGTCGGCGCCCACGTTGCGCGACTGCGCCGGTGGCACACCGACGGGCAGCGCGCGCACCGCCACCGGCACCCGCGTCTCGGCCACGGCATGCCCGCCTTCGCGGGTCAGCACGAGGCTGGCGTAGAGCCAGCGGCCGTAGAGCGACGGATCGCTGACGGCGGCACTGAACGACAGGGTCCGGCTGCCCCCCGCGCCCAGCGTGATGCGCGATTCCGAGGCCGTGAGCACGACGCCCGCCGGTGCCTCCACCGCCAGCGTCCACGCCCCACCACCGACGAGATCGGTCACCGTGCGCGAGAGCGCGCCGCAGGTCGGCATGCAGCGGTCGAACACCAGCGACGGCAGGTTCAGGCTCGCCGGATCGAACCGGCCATCGCGGAACCCACCGGCCGGCACGGCAAAGGCGAGGCTGGCGCGTACCGCACGCGCCACGTCGATCATGCCGCTGCCCTGCTCGTGCGCGTTCAACAACGCACCGCCGGGACTCCGCCGCAGCGACGGGCGCGCACTGGTCATCAATGCCGAGATCACCTGGTCGGCACGCCAATCCGGCCGTGCGGCCCGCAGCAGCGCCGCCGCGCCGGCCACGTGCGGCGAGGCCATCGAGGTGCCGGTCAGCGTGGCATCGCCGTTGTTGTCATGCGATGCCGACTGGATGCTGGTGCCCGGCCCGGCAAGGTCGGGCTTGAGCACACCCGCCAACACCGACGATGGACCACGGCCGCTGCTGGGATTGATCACGTCGGCGTTGAACGGCAGCACCTCCGCCACCACGCCGTCGATACGCGCCCGGTGCCCGGAACCGCTGGCCAACCACTGCAGCACCTGCTGGCCGGCCGCGAAGCCCAGGTGCGTGGTGGGCAGGCTGTGCGCATCGGCCACGGTCGATTCGCCCTCGACCGCGCGGTTGATCAGCACCGTGCCACTGCCGCCGGCGAGTCGCACGTTGTTGCTCTTCGCCACCCGCGCCTGCACGCCGCGGTCGCAGACCACGATCTCGCCGTTGAAGCGCCCGGGCGGCCACGGATTGCTCGCCCCGGTGACTGGCAGCGTCTGGTCGCCACTGCCCTGGCTGCACAGCGGATGCGCGGCATCGCGCACCAGCGCTGCCGGGCCGACGCCGCCGGTCAGGCCCTCACCTTCGAGCACACCGGCGTTCGGCGGCGGCTGTGCGCCACCCGACAGGCGCAGGCGGTTGACGAAGCGGCGGCCGTGCGTGGCGTTCGCCACCGCCAGCACCCAGGGCGCGTCGGCAGGGCTGGTGACCGTGCCCACGTCGGGCCCGCGGTTGCCCGCGGCAACCGCCACCACGATCCCGGCATTGCGCGCATCCAGCATGGCCAACGAATCACTGCGCGACCACGGGTCGGCGTTCGCTCCGCCGATCGAGTAGTTGATCACATCGACACCGTCGCGCACCGCCTGGTTCAGCGCCGCGAGCGTCCAACTGCCGGCACAGGCGTCGTCTTCGCAGGCCTTGTAGCTGATGAGGTTGGCGCGCGGCGCCACCCCGCGGATGGTGTAGGCCAGCGTCGCGCCGCCGAAGGCGCGCGTGACCGCTACCGCATTGCCCACCGCACTTCCGGCCACATGGGTGCCGTGGCCGTCGAGGTCGAGGCCGTTGTTGGGCTCGGCGTCGCCGCTGCCGGTGCTGAAGTCCCAGATCCCGATCAGCTTGTTGTTGCACACCGCCTGCCCGCTGGCGCAGAGGCCGAAGACGCGCCCGCGCGGGTTCGCATGAATGTGGCCGTCGAGCGGTGCTTGCGCCGCGAAGGCCGGGTGCGCGGGGTTGATCCCGGTGTCGATGATGCCCACCACCACGCCCTCGCCGCGTGTCGCCACGCCAGCCGCGCCACTCCACACCGCCGGCGCCTGCACCCAGGCCGTCCCGGCTTCATCCTGCGTGCGGTCGACGCGCTCGCGCTCGACGTGGGCCACGCCCGGCAGCGCCGCGAACACGCGCGCTTCGGCCCCGGTGAGCGCCAGCGCGACGCCGTTGAGCACCACGTCGTAGACGAACAGCGGCTCGATCTCGCGGCCGAGCGCCTGAGCGGCGGCCGCCAATCGTGCTTCGCGGCGAAGCGCGAGCTCGGCGAGGTAGGCACGGCTCGCCGTCGATGCCGGATCGAGGCGCGCGTCACCGGTGGCGATCGGCGAGGTGGCGGCAAGGGCCTCGCCCGACGTCGACGCCGCGGCCTCGGCGGACAGCAGCCCGCCGGCATACGAGGCCAGCGCCGGCTCGACGAAGCGCACGATGTGGACCTGACGGGGCCCGCCATCCGGTAGCGCCTCCTGCAGCGCCGGATCGGCCGACGCCGACGCGCGGCCGCCCGCCGTCAGCGGAGACGCCAGCGCCAGTGCGCCGAGCACGGCGAGGGCGAGCAATGAACGGCGAAGGGCCGGGGGGCGGTGGACGATCATCGGTCACGGGCCTCGGGTGGCGTCGCACCAGCGGCAGCGCGCCGCCGCTGTGCAGGATTCAGGGCGTGCACCCCTGCAGGCCGCCGAGCGGCTGCACCCCTTCGTTGGCCGACCACGTCCCCGGCACGCCGTTGATGTAGGTGCCGCTGAAGGTGATGTTGCCGAAGCTGCCGTTGGCGAAGCTGCGGCTGAAACTGCCGATCGGCGTGCGCACCGGCTCGGTATTGCGCGGGCACAGCGGGCAGAAGCCGCTGACCTGCAGCAGGTCCATGCTGGCCGTTGCGCCGCCGAAGCGCCCGAGCTCGGCGGTGAGGAAGCGCGGCTGGCCGAGCGCGTCGTAGCCGAAGATCGCGTGGAACTCGTCATCCGGGAACAGTTGCACGCTGTAGCCGGTGCCGGAGCGCGCCGGGTTGAACCAGTGCGCCGACACGTTGAGCGGCGCGCCCGACAACGTGGGACAAGCACCACCGAAGGAACGGAACGCCTCGGAGCCGGTTTCACCGTCGATGTTGTAGGAGAACACGAACTCGTTGGTCGCGGTGGGGCTGATGATGCCGCTGCCCACTTCCGTCAGCACGTTGGCGCTGCCGTTCCACGCGCTGCGGAACAACTGCCCACGCCAGACGCCGTTGCTGCCCGGCGCGTCGCCCTGCAGGTAGTACCAGGTGGGCGTGCCGTCCTGCAGGTAGGTGTACCAGAGACCGGCGAGCACAGTGGACGATGGGTGGATGAACAGCCCGTGGCCGCTGCGCCCGGGGTTGAAGTAGCCACCCGGCCGGATCG
>DMHI01000185.1:8143-14734 GCA_003449515.1 Lysobacteraceae bacterium
GCGGCCGGATTGTTCACGGTGATCGTCTCGTTGCCCGAGGGCGTGGCGGCGCTGGCGTTGGCGGCGCTGCGGGCCGGCGCGGCGGCGATGGTCGGCAGCAGGCCCTCGGTGGGAACCACCGGCGCGACACGCGCGAGGAACAGATCGACATTGGCGCTGCTCTCGGTGCTCACGGTGAGCGCCGTGGCACCCGCGGGAACGTCGACGAACAGGCCGTCGTGCGCGGCACCGGCCGGCAGGGTCACGCTGCGATTCACGCCGAGGCCGAGCGCGTAAGGCGCGGGCGTCGCTGTGGTGCGGGTGAGCTGGAACGGCACCCGGATCGCGTTGGCGTTGGGGCCGCGGTCGACCAGCAGGAAGCCGTAGCGCGACTGGCCGTTCAGCAGTGTCGGATCGTCGTAGACCAGCCGCGCGGTGAAGTCGCCGTTCGCCGGCACGTTGCCCGGGCCGGTGGCCGCCTGGCGCGCCGACGGCAGGGTGTCGACAGCAACCATATCCAAGCGTGCGGAATTGCTGACGCCGGGCGAACTGGCGCGCCAGTTCTGGGCGACCGCCCAGACGCGGATCGGAAAGTTGTTGCCGGTGTGCACGATCGTCAGCGTGCAGCTCTCGGTATTGCCGGGCGATACGCTGCGGCAGCGTTCCTCGTCGAGGCTGGGCTGGCCGTTGGCATCGGCATCCACGCCCACGTACAGGTCGAAATCCTGTGCGGGCGGGCTGGACGACGGTGCCAGCGATACCAAGACCGCGACATCGCGGCGGCGGCCATCGCCGTAGTTCACCGGCACCACCTCGAAGAACGTGCCGCCGCCAGCGGCGTCATAGGGGTCGCTGTTGGTGCTGTCCTGCGCCAGCGCGCCCTCGCGCACCACCGGGGTGGCGAGGTCGGTGCTGTCGAAGCGCGCGTTCGGCAGCGCGATGATACGGCCGAGGTTGAAATCGACGAAGCCGCGATCCGCCGCGACATTGCGCTGCTGCAACGGTGGCACCTCACCGGCTGAAAGGAAGATCGCCACCGGCAGCCTCAGCTCCGGCGTGCCGCCGCCAACGCGGCGCACCGAGACCGAGCCGTAGGCCCAGCGGTTCAGCTCGGACTGCGCGTTCACCGAGAAACGGAAATCCAGTGACCGCGATCCGCCGGCGGCCAGCGTGAACGTGCTGGGTGAAACGCTGAAGCCGAGTCCCGCCGGAACATTGGCGATCACCTCGAACTGGCCTCCGGACGTGCCCGGCATGGCGCTGAGTGTGCGGGTGAGGACGCAGGCCTCGACGCAATGACCCGCCGCCAGCGACGGCAGATTGAGCGAACTGGCCGTGGCATTGCTGCCGTTGCGGAACGCCCCGGCCGGCACATTGAGCGATAGCGCCGCATTGGCGGCCAGCGCCAGATCGACGGTGCCCGCACCACGGTCATGCGGCGTGGTGGCGGCACCGTCGGCCTGGCCGAGGATCGTGTCCGGGCGCGCCGTCAGGGTCAGCGCCGAGATGATCTGGTCGGCGCCCCACGACGGACGCGCGGCGCGCAGCAGCGCAGCCGCTCCGGCCACATGCGGCGCGGCCATCGAGGTTCCGGTTCTCGACGCGGCACCGTTGCTGAGGTGGTCGGCCGCGCGGATCTGGAACCCCGGTGCCGCCACATCGGGCTTGACCACGCCGAACGAGGGAACCGGGCCGCGCCCGCTCGATGCGACGAGGCGGTCGCCCGGACCGCTGCGGTCATGCGTCACATTGGCCACCGCCATCACCCACGGCGCGTTGGCGGGCGACGACAGCGTGCCCGGATTGGGGCCGTCGTTACCGGCGGCGACCGCGACCACGATGCCGGCCTCGCGGGCGGCGAGAAAGGCCTCCTCGTCGGTGTTGATGCCGCCGCCGGTGCTGGCGAAGGGATCGTTGACGCCGCCACCGATCGAGTAGTTGATGACGTCGACGCGGTCGGCGATGGCCTGGTTGATCGACGCCAGCAGCGGCGCGCTGCCACCGCATCCGCGTGAATCGGGAGTGGAGCCGCAACCGCGGTACGAGATCAGGTTCGCGCGCGGCGCCACGCCGGTGAGGGTGAGCGGGATACCGCCGAACGTGGTGTTGACCGGGTTGCCCGCTGCGATGCTGGCCACGTGCGTGCCGTGCCCGCTGGGATCGCCGCCATTCATGCTGCGACCGTCGGTGTTGCTCACGAAATCGTAGATGCCGATCAGCTTGTTGTTGCAGGCCCCGGCGTTGGCGATGCAGAAACCGAGGAAGCCCGGGCGCGGGTTGGTGTGGGTAAAGCCGCCGGCGCTGGCCGCGAATGAAGGATGCGTGCCGACGATGCCGCTATCGACAATGCCCACCACAACGCCCTCGCCGCGCGAGCTGACGCCGGCGGTACCGTTCCAGATCTCCGGCGCCTTGATCCAGACCGGGCCGCGCTCGGTCATCGGGAAGCGCTCGACGTCCTGCGTCACCGCGCGCACACCGGGCAGCGCGGCGATGCGTTCGGCCTCGTCGGCACGCAGCGAAACGGCGATGCCGTTCAGCGCGTGCTCGTAGACGAACAGCGGCTGGATGTCGCGGCCGATGGCCGATTCGGCGGCGGCCAGACGCTGGTCGCGCCGCTCCGCGAGGTAATCGAGGTAGGCCACGGCCTCGGGCCGTTCGGGGTCGTACTGCGCGGCACCGGTGAGGTCGATGGCCACCGGCGCAAGGTCGGGGCGACCGGATTCATGCGCATGGAATCCGCGGAACAACGGGGCGGGCGGCTCGACGAAGCTGACGATGTGGACGCGGTAGCCATCGAAAGCCTTGCCGGCGGGCAGCGCGGGCGCCGCTGTCGCGCTGGCCGCAGGGGACATCGCGACGGTGACGGCGGCAACTGAAAGGACCGCCGTGATGGCGGCTGCGAGGGAGACCGAGCGCATGGGGGGAGGCCATCTCATCGAACGCGGGATGAACAGGAGTGTAGCCGCCGATTGACACGCGTCCACCCTGACTTGCGGCAGGGTCGGCGCCGCCGGTGGCAGCGTGCTTCCGGTACCATCCGCGCCGATGGACGCCGCACCTGCGGCCCTGCTCGTCGCCCGGGGCCTCACCTACCACCGCAACCAAGACCGCATCTTCGGGCCGCTCGACGTTCACGTCGACCCCGGCGAAGCGGTGCTCGTGCGTGGTGGCAATGGCGCCGGCAAGACCACCCTGCTGCGCGTGCTGGCCGGCCTGCTCGAGGCCACGGCCGGTGGCGCCACCCTGCTCGGCCGGACGGTCGATGCCGACCATCTCGCACGCCACTGCGGCTACCTCGGCCACCGACCGGGGCATGCGCCGGAGCTCGGCTGCCTGCGCCAGCTTCGCCACGCCGCCGAGCTGCATGGCGTGCGAACCAGCGACGCGCAGCTCGAACAGGCGCTCGAGGCGGTGGGCCTCGCCGGCTACGAGGACACGGCGCCGCGGCGCATGAGTGCCGGGCAGAACAAGCGCCTGGCGCTGGCGCGGCTGTCGCTGCATCCCGGCCGGCTGTGGCTGATGGACGAGCCCTACGCCAACCTCGACCTCGACGGCATCGCCCTGGTCGACCGCATGGTGGGCCGGCACACGGCCAGCGGCGGCGGCGCCTTCATCACCACCCACGGCGCCTATGCCGCCCCGCCCGGCCGCGTGCGCGTGCTGGAGCTCGCCGGAGCCGCCGCATGAGCATCGAGCATGCCGGAGCCCCCGAATCCCCGACACCGGCGCTGTCCTACCGGCGCGTCGCTGTCGCGCAGGCCCGGCGCGATCTCGCCCTCGTCTGGGCGCGCCGCGGCCAGGCCCTGCAGCCGCTGCTGTTCGCGATGATGGTGGCCAGCCTGTTTCCGCTCGCGCTGGGGGCCGAGCCGGGAAAACTCGCCCCGCTGGCCGCCGGCATCACCTGGGTCTGCGTGTTGCTCTCGGGCCTGCTCGGGCTCGACGCCCTGTACCGGAGTGACGCCAGCGACGGCAGCCTCGAGCAGATGCTGCTCTCGCCGGCGCCGCTGGCCCTGCTGGTGGCCGTGCGCGTCGGCGTGCACTGGATCACCAGCGCCGCGCCGGTGGTGCTGGCGGCACCGCTGCTGGCGGAAATGCTCCAGCTCGAGGCGCACCTGCTGGGTGTGCTGATGGCCTCGCTGCTGCTGGGCACGCCGCTGCTGAGTCTGGTCGGTGCCGTCGTCGCGGCGCTCACCGTGGGTGCAGGGCGCTCTGGTATTCTGCTGCCGCTTCTGGCGATGCCTCTGTACGTGCCGGTTCTCGTTTTCGGTGCGGGCAGCGTCGCCGCCGCCGCGCAGGGCCTCGAGCACGTCGGTGCCCTGCTGCTGCTCGCCGGCGCGCTGGCCTTCGGCCTCGTGCTGGGGCCACTGGCCGCAGCGGCCGCTCTCCGGATCTCGCACTCATGAATGCCCTGCTGCTCTGGTTCCACCGCACCGGTTCGCCGCCCAATTTCGACCGCTTCGCCGCCCGCTGGGCGCCGTGGTGCTTCTCACTCGCCATCCTGCTGATGCTGCCGGGCGTCTGGGGCGCACTGTTCGAGGTGCCCACCGACTACAAGCAGGGCGACAGCTTCCGCATCCTCTACATCCACGTGCCGGCGGCGTGGTCGGCGATGTTCATCTTCGTCGCGATGGCGGTGCAGGCTTTCATCGCCCTGGTCTGGCGCATCAAGGCCTGCGAGAACCTGGCCGTGGCCTGTGCGCCGGTGGGTGCGGCCTTCGCCGCGATCACGCTGATCACCGGCTCGATCTGGGGCCGGCCCACCTGGGGCACCTGGTGGGAGTGGGATCCGCGGCTCACCTCGATGCTGGTGATGTTCTTCCTCTACCTCGGCGTGATCGCGCTGCACAACGCCATCGAGGACCGTCGCGCCGCGGCGCGCGCCGCCTGTTTCCTCGCCCTCATCGGCGTCATCAATGTGCCGATCGTGCATTTCTCGGTGCACTGGTGGAACAGCCTGCACCAGGGCGAAACCATCAAGATCCTCTCCGGCGAGTCACGCATGCACTACTCGATGCTGTGGCCGCTGCTGCTGATGACCGTCGCCACCAAGTTCTGGTTCGTGGGTTCGCTGCTGCAACGCGCCCGCGTGCTCAACCTCGAGAACGAGTCGGCCCAACCCTGGGTCAAGGCGCTCGCCGCGGAGAGGCGCTGATGCAGCACCTGCACGTCTGGTTCGTGGCCGGCGCCTACGCCACCTTCGCCCTGATCCTGCTCGCCGACCTTTTCTTGCCGCGGATCAAGTTGCGCTCGCTGCTGCGCGGCATCCTGCTGCGCGAACGCCGCGCCAGCGCCCCGACCCGCCCCGTTTCCGCCGATCACCGCACCCCATGAACCCGACCCGCAAACGCCGTCTCTGGATGGCCCTGCTCGTGCTCATCGCCGCCGGCATCGGCGGCAGCCTCATCGTCTGGGCCCTGCAGCGCAACGTCACCTTCCTGCACTCGCCAACCGAAGTCGTGCAGGGCAAGGTGCCCGCGGACGCCCGCTTCCGCCTCGGTGGCATCGTGCTGGAGCAGAGCGTCCAGCGGCAGTCCGGTTCGCTCGAAGTGTCGTTCCAGGTGACCGACCGCTTCCACGAGTTCCCGGTGGTCTACGACGGCATCCTCCCCGACATGTTCCGCGAGGGCACCAGCGTGATCGCCACCGGGCGCGTCCGTGACGGCCAACTGGTCGCCGACGAGGTGCTGGCCAAGCACGACGAGCAGTACATGCCGATCGAGGTCGCCGACGCCATCGCCGCGTCCAAGGCCAAGCAGGCGGCCGCGCAGGGCACGATCGCCCCCACCACCAGCACCACCAGCCCGGGCACCTACTGATGATCCCCGAACTCGGCAACGTCGCGCTGCTGCTCGCGCTGCTGCTGGCCATCGCGCTGTCGGTGATGCCGCTGGTCGGCGCGCACCGTGGCAACGTCACCTGGATGAACCTCGCGCGCCCGTTGGCCTATGGTCACCTGGTGCTGATCGCGATCGCCTACGCCGCGCTGACCTGGGCGTTCGTCGACCACGATCTCTCGGTGGCCTACGTGGCCAACAACTCGCACATCGATCTACCGGTGATCTACCAGATCAGCGGCGTCTGGGGCGGGCACGAAGGCTCGCTGCTCCTGTGGGTGCTGGTCATCGCCGGTTGGATCGCGGCGGTGGCGCGCTACTCACGCTCGCTGCCGCTGCCGGTGGTGGCGCGGGTGCTGGCGGTGATGGGTCTGGTGGCGGTGGGCTTCGTGAGCTTCACCGCCTTCACGTCCAACCCCTTCGACCGCATGCTCCCGGCGGCGCTCGAAGGCCAGGACCTCAACCCGCTGTTGCAGGATCCGGGGCTGATCTTCCACCCGCCGCTGCTCTACATGGGCTACGTCGGCTTCGCGGTGGCCTTCGCGTTCGCGGTCGCCGCGTTGATCGATGGCCGTGTCGACGCGCAGTGGGTGCGCTGGTCGCGGCCGTGGACCGCCGTGGCCTGGGCCTTCCTGACCCTGGGCATCGGCCTCGGCAGCTACTGGGCCTACTACGAGCTGGGCTGGGGCGGCTGGTGGTTCTGGGATCCGGTGGAGAACGCGAGCTTCATGCCCTGGCTTGCCGGCACCGCCCTGCTGCACTCGCAGGCGGTCTC
>DMHI01000185.1:15171-18034 GCA_003449515.1 Lysobacteraceae bacterium
TGACCTCGGTGCACGCCTTCGCCTCCGACCCGCAGCGCGGCATGTACATCCTCGCCTTCCTGCTGGTGGTGGTGGGCGGATCGCTGGCGCTCTATGCCACGCGTGCGCCCAAGCCCGCCAACGCCAAGCCCTTCGCGGGTGGTTCGCGCGAGACGCTGCTGCTCGCCAACAACCTGCTGCTCACCGCCGCCACCGCGATGGTGCTGCTGGGCACCCTGTTCCCGCTGCTCGTCGATGCGCTGGGCCTCGGCCAGATCTCGGTGGGCGCACCGTACTTCGGGCTGATGTTCACCATCCTGATGGCACCGCTGGTGCTGCTGGTGCCGTTCGGCCCGCTCACCCGCTGGGGCAGCGACGACATGGGCGCCGTGGGCCGGATGTTGGCACCCTGGTTCGCGCTCGCCTTCGCCGCCCTGGTGCTGGCCTACTTCACCTGGCCGGAAGGCACCTTCCGCACCGCGGCGGGTATCGGCGGTGGCGTCTGGGTGGTGGCGGGCACGGCGGTGTTCCTGTGGCGGCGGCTGGTCAGCCAGCGCCAGAAGCTCACCGCCGAGATGGCCGGCATGGTGCTGGCGCACGCCGGTATCGGCATTTTCGTGATCGGCGTGCTGGTGCATGAGAGCACGATGATCCAGCGCGACGTGGCGGCCAAACCCGGCATGAGTTTCGTGGTGCGCGACTACACTTTCGTCTTCGATGGCGTGGGGCCTTACGAGGGCCCGAACTACCAGGCCGATATCGGCACGATCCGCCTGTTCCGCGACGGCGACTACGTGGGCACGCTGCGGCCGGAGAAGCGCTTCTATCGGGTCTCCGGGCAGATGATGACCGAGGCCTACTACGAGGCCGGGCTGATGCGCGATGTCTACGTGGCGCTGGGCGATCCGCTCGACGAGGCCAAGACCGAGTGGGCCGTGCGCCTCTACGTGAAGCCGTTCATCCGCTGGATCTGGCTCGGTGCGCTGTTGATGACCATCGGCGGATTCGTCGTGGCCTTCGATCGCCGCTTCCGGCGCCCGGTTCCCGGCGGACTGACGCGCGACACCGGCGCGGCCTCGACGGCCGGCGGTTCCGCCACGGCCGCCGCCGCGGCACCCGAAGCGGCGCTGGCATCGACGCCGCTGCCGGTGGAGTCGCGCTGATGTCGCGCTGGTTGCCATTGGCGGTGTTCATCGGGCTGGCCGTGCTGTTGGGGGCCGGCGTGCTGATGAACGCCGGCAAGACCTCGACGGTCATCGATTCGCCGTTGATCGGCAAACCAGCGCCGGAATTCGCCCTGCCCGACTTCAACGATCCGACCGTGCTGGTGCGCCGCGACGACCTGCTGGGCCGGCCGTTCCTGCTCAACATCTGGGCGAGCTGGTGCCCGACCTGCCGCTCCGAGCACCCGCTGCTCCGCGAGATCGCCGCCAGCGGTCGCGTCAAGATCGTCGGCTACAACTACAAGGACGCCCCCGCGGACGCCGCGCGCTGGCTCGACGAATTCGGCAACCCCTTCGACCGCATCATCGTCGATGCCGAGGGCCGCGCGGCCATCGACTGGGGCATCTATGCCGCGCCCGAGACCTTCCTCGTCGATGCCGAGGGCATCGTGCGCTGGAAGCACGTCGGGGCGATGACGCCGGAAGTGGTCGAGGAGCAGCTCTGGCCGCTGCTGGCCGAGTTGGAGGCCGGATCGTGAGCGCGCAACGCACGCGGATGCGCGCGGACGGATGGCGGGGTGTTCGCCTCGCCCTCGCCGCCCTGCTGCTGGTCGTCGCCCCGCTGGCGCTGGCCCTGCATCCGAAGGACTTCCAGAGCCCCGAGGAGGAAGCGCGCTACCAGGGCCTCGCCCGCGAGCTGCGCTGCGTGATGTGCCAGAACCAGTCGCTGCACGATTCGCCGGCCGGCGTGGCCGACGACATGCGCTACCAGGTGCTGGCGCTGATCCGCGAGGGCCGCAGCGACGCCGAGATCAAGGACTGGTTCCAGGCACGCTATGGCGATTTCATCCTCTACCGCCCCGAAGTGACGCCAGTGACCTGGGCACTGTGGTTCGGCCCGATCCTGCTGCTCGCCATCGGTGCCGGCATGGTCGTGGCGGTGGTGCGCCGGCAGCGCGTGGCCGCCGCCGCGCTTTCTCCCAACGACGACCGCCAGGAGCGGTGATCGCCTGATGTCATCCGTGTTCGTGATCTCCGCCATCGCGCTCGTCGCGCTGGCCCTCGCCTTCGTGCTGCCGCTGCTCTGGCGCGACGACCGCCGCAGCGCGCTCGCGCTGCTGCTGGTCGTCCCGCTGTCGACCGCCGGACTGTACGCGCTGTTCGGCACGCCCGATGCGCTCGACCCCGACAACCGCACCATGCCCACCGACATCGCCGAGGCCGCAGCGCAGCTCGAGCGCCGCCTCGAGCGCGACCCGGACCGCCTCGACGGCTGGGTGCTGCTCGGCCGTGCCCGCCAGGAGCTTGGCCGCCGGGCGCTCACCGCCGGCGACGGCGACGCGGCGACGGTGAACTTCGAGGCCGCGGCCAAGGCCTTCCGAGCCGCGGTCGAGCTCGCGCCGGACGAGGTTGACCTGATGGTGGAAACCGCCGAGGCGATCTCGTTCGCCAACCCCGAGCTCAGCTTCAGCGCCGAAGCCGTCGCCCTGCTCGATCGCGCGCTGGCGCAGAATCCGGTCCACGAGCGCGCGCTGTGGTTCCGTGGCATCGCCGCGCTGCAGTCCGGCGACGCCGCCACCGCGGTGCAGCGCTGGGAGACCCTGCTGCCGCTGGTCGACGAGGCTACCGCAACGGCGTTGCGCACGCAGATCGCGCGTGCCCGCGAGCAGGCCGACATGCCGCCGATGGATCCGGCGCTGGCCGGCCCGGCGGATGCCGCA
>DMHI01000215.1 GCA_003449515.1 Lysobacteraceae bacterium
GCCGGTGGATCCGGCGCTGGCCGGCCCGGCGGATGCCGCAGCACCGGCCAGCCCGGCGGATGCCACGGCACCGGCCGAGGCGGCACCGGGGACGCCGGGCACCCTCACCATCACCATCGAGGCCGATCCGACGGCCGTCGCGGCACTGCCGCCCGAGGCCGTGCTGTTCATCTTCGCGCGCGATGCCGAGGCTGGCGGTCCGCCGGTGGCTGCGCGACGCCTTCCCGCCGCGCGCCTGCCACTCACGCTCACGCTCTCCGACGCCGATCGGCTGATGCCAACGGCCACGCTTTCGGCCACCCCGCGGGTGGAAGTCTCAGCGCGCTTTGCGCGCTCGGGCACGCTGACCCCGGACGCCGGCGACCTCGTAGCAACGCCCATCGTCGTCGCAACCGCCAACGCGGCGCCGCTGTCGCTCCGGCTGCTGCCCGGCGCGGCACCCGGCGAGGCACCGAGTGCGACCGCCGGTGCGCCGAACACCGGCACCTGAGCCGCAGGGCCTGCTGCCACCGCCTTGCGCATGACCGAGTTCATCCCGCCCGGTACGCAGTTCGCGGCCCTGCCCTCGCCGTTCCCGATGCGGCGCGGCGGTGTGCTGGTCGATGCGCGGCTGGCCTACGAAACCTGGGGGACGCTCAACGACGCAGGCGACAACGCCGTGCTGATCCTGCCGGGCCTGTCGCCCAACGCGCACGCGGCGAGCAACGCGGACAACCCCGCCGAGGGCTGGTGGGAGGGCATGCTCGGCCCCGGCAAGGCCATCGACACCGACCGCTGGTTCGTCATCTGCGTCAACCCGCTCGGCAGTTGCAAAGGCTCGACCGGGGCCGCCTCGCCGCACCCGGACGATGGCGCGCCGTATCGGCTGCGCTTCCCCGATCTGAGTATCGAGGACGGCGCCGATGCCGCCGCGCATCTGCTTCGCGCGCTGGGCATCGACCACCTCGACACCGTCGTCGGCAATTCGATGGGCGGCATGAGTGCGTTGGCCCTGCTGCTGCGCCACCCGGGCGTCAGTCGGCGGCACATCAACATCAGCGGCAGCGCCCGCTCGCTGCCGTTCTCGATCGCCATCCGCTCGCTGCAGCGCGAAGCCATCCGCCTCGATCCGCGCTGGGCCGACGGCCACTACACCGAGGCGAGCTACCCGGAGAGCGGCATGCGCATGGCGCGCAAGCTCGGCGTGGTCACCTACCGCTCGGCGATGGAGTGGGATGGCCGCTTCGGCCGCGTCAGGTTCGACGCCGAGTGCCGCGAGGATGATCCGTTCGGCCCCGAGTTCGAAGTGGAGCGCTACCTCGAAGGCCACGCGCGCCGCTTCGTGCGCTTCTTCGACCCGAACGCCTACCTGTACCTGTCGCGCTCGATGGACTGGTTCGACGCCGCCGACTACGCGCCCGGTGCGACACGCGGCGACGGCGCCGACGAGGACGCGAAAGTCATCGCCGCACTGGCCACGGTGAAACTCGAGAAGGCACTCGCCATCGGCGTGCACACCGACATCCTGTTCCCGCTGCAGCAGCAGGAGCAGATCGCCGAGGGACTGCGCGCCGGCGGCGCGGACAGCCGCTTCCTGCCGCTGCCCTCGCCGCAGGGCCACGACGCCTTCCTCGTCGACCTCGCGCGCTTCGCGCCGGCGGTGAGGGATTTCCTCGAGGGCTGAGGCGGATTGACGCCCCTCGCAGGCGCGTCGCCGGCCCGCGCCCGCTATACTGCGCAAGCCCCAGCCGGACTGGCGGAATCGGTAGACGCAGCGGACTCAAAATCCGCCGCCCTCAAAAGCGTGTGGGTTCGAGTCCCACGTCCGGCACCAAGCACCCGCCTGTCTGGGCGCCGCATCACAGTTGCGGCATTCATCCGGGTGTTTTTCGTCAAACCTCGTCTCACGCCGGCGGCATCCGCGCTCGGCGCGGCTAGGCTGCGCGGCAATCATGCGCTCGCTGCCTTCCCCTGCCGTTGTCGATCCCGTCGCCATCGCCGGCACCTTCGCCGATGCCGCGGCGCTGGCCCACGGGCTCACCACGTCGACCGGCGTGATGATGGCGTTCTTCGATCGCACCCACCGCGTCGGCTGGGTGAATGCGCGCTACGCCGAATGGTTCGGCGTGCGGCCCGAGGCACTGGTCGGGCGCACCGTGGCCGAGGTCTACGGCGACAGCGCCTACGCGCTCGCCGCGCCGCGCATCGACATGGCGCTGGCCGGTCAGCCGATGCGGTACGAGCGGCTGCTCGATCGACCCGGCGACGGGCCGCGCTGGATCTCGGTGTCGCTGCACCCGCACCGCGACACGGATGGCCGCGTGCTCGGCGTGTTCGCCTGCTCGGTGGAGGTGGACGAACTGCGTCGCACCCGCGACGCGCTCGACCGCTCGCTGCAGGAGATCGCGATCTACCTCGAGAACTCCCCGCTTGCCGTTGTCGAGTGGGATCGCGCCGGCCGGGTCCGTCGTTGGGGCGGACAGGCCGAGCGCATGTTCGGATGGAGCGCTGCCGAGACCACCGGCCGCAGCGCCGATGAGCTCAGTCTCGTGCATCCCGACGGACGATCTGCCGCCGACGCGTCGTTGCAGGCGCTGCTCGATGGTCGCGAACTGCGCAACCGAATGGTCTGCCGCAATCTCATGCGCGACGGACAAGCCTTCCACTGCGAGTGGTTCCAATCGGCCTTCGTCGACAGCACCGGCTCCACCCAGGGCGTGCTCTCGCTGGGACAGGACGTGAACGCGCGTGTCGAGGCCGAGGAACAGCTCCGCCATGCCGCCAACCATGACGCGTTGACCGGCTGCCACAACCGCTGGCACCTGGTGCAGCGCATCGAGCGCGCGCTCAATCGTGCGCGCTGCGAGGGCTCGCGCCTTGCCCTGCTGTATTTCGATCTCGACCGCTTCAAGCCGGTGAACGATCGCCACGGCCATGCCACCGGCGATGCGCTGCTGAGAGCCGCGGCCTTGCGTCTGCGTGCGGCAGCGCCGGAGGCCGACTGCATCGCGCGGGTCGGCGGTGACGAATTCGTGGTGCTGCTGGCCGATGACCGCTCGCCCGCCGCGGCGGAAGCCCTGCGCGCGGCGATGGCGCAACGCTTCCGCGAGCCGTTCGAGATCGGAACCCTGCGGCTCGAGATCAGCGCGAGCATCGGCATCGCCCACCATCCCGAACACGGCGATAGCCCGGACGCCCTGCTGCGCGAGGCCGACGACAGCATGTACCGCGAGAAGAACGCCCGCTGAGGCCGTCGTTGGCCGGCCTCAGGCGGTGCCGGCAGGCCTGTGGTCGATGCATCGCTCACGAGCTAGCGGCCATCGGGAATGAGACCGCGTTCGAAGGGTCGGCCGGAACCCGGCCTCGTCGCCGTCGGTGATCTCGTGCAGAGAGCCATGCACCCCACCGGTCACCTGCAGGAGCGGGCGGTCATCGCGCCAGCCAACGCTGGCCCGGCGTACCGAACGGATATGTCAGGTGCTGATGCAGGCTGGCGCTCAGCCGCGCCAGTTCGCGTGCGCCTCCCAGAACGCCACACTGCGCGCGTAGGCCTCGCGGTCGATCGGCACGCCGCTGCCGCCTTCGTCCACGCCGAGCGCGTTGCGCATCATCGTGATCGGCGCCATCGGGATTTCGGCCGGCTCGCGCGTGTACATGCAGCCGACGACGCCCCAGTCGGCGTCGATCGGCGTGCCCTCCTTCGCCATCTGCCCGCGGTCGTAGAGGATCACCACGAGGTAGTCGGCCACCGGCGGTTCCACGCCTTCGAACCAGCGGTTCAGCACCGGCAACTCGGCCTTGGTGCGCGCCTCGTAGGCCGAACGCAGCAGGTGGCGGTTGTCGTCGGTGATCGGCACCACGAGGCAGCGCGTGCTGGTCCAGTTGCGGTGCACGTGCAGCTTGCAGAACGGCGCATAGCCGTCGAGCACGGCCAGCGGCGGCACGGTGTTGAGGTGCTCGACGAACTGCTCCGGGGTGATGTCCTGGATGGTGTTGCGGCGCGGCTCGCGTGGGAACAGGCGGGGCTTGGCGAAATCGGTCAGGACGATGGACACGGACAGCTCAGCGGAAAAAAGTGCGGCGCAGCATAGCCCGCCCTCGCTCGACGCACTTGCGGGCTTCACGCGTCTTGCGGCCATGATGCGGTGCTTCTCACCCGGACCCGTCCATGCCCCGATCGCCTGCCGTCCGCTCCGCGCTGACCCTTCTCCTCACCCTCTGCGCCCTGCCCGCCTTGGCCACGGTGGGGTATTACCGCTTTCCGGCGGTGAGTGGCGACACGGTGGTGTTCACCGCCGAAGGCGACCTGTGGGCCACGCCGCTGGCTGGCGGCGATGCCCGCCGCCTGACGACGCACGCCGGCCAGGAAACGCAGGCCGCGATCTCGCCCGACGGCCGGCAGGTGGCCTTCGTGGCGCAGTACGAAGGCCCCGGCGATGCCTACGTGATGCCGCTCAACGGCGGAACGCCGACGCGCCTGAGCTTCGACGGCGGCCGCGTCGAGGTGCACGGCTGGTCGCCGCAGGGCGAGGTGGTCTACAGCAGCGAAGACCTGGTCGGCCCGGCCGCGCGCCGCGTGCTGCGGCTCGTCGACCCGGCCACGTTGGCCGCGCGTGAACTGCCCCTGCACGACGCCACACAGGCCGCCTTCGACGATCGCGGCAGGGTGCTGTTCACCCGCTTCGGTGTCCACATGACCGGCGACAACGCCCGCCACTACCGCGGCGGCGCGATGGGCCAACTGTGGCTCTACGACCCGGCCACCGACGCCGAAGCGCGCCGCTTGGGCAGCGCGGCGGACGGCGCGCTGCACAGCCCGATGTGGATCGGCGGACGCTGGCATTTCGTCTCGAACAGCGACGGCGTCGACAACCTCTGGTCGATGGATGCCGAAGGCGGCGATCTGCGCCAGCACACCCGCCACAGCGAGTTCGAGCTGCGCTCACCGCGCACCGACGGCCGCACCGTGGTCTACCAGCACGGTGCCGACCTGCGCGCCTTCGACCCCGCCAGCGGCGATGATCGCGCGCTCGCCATCGCGGTCACCTCCGATTTCGAGCGCCGCCGCGAACGCTGGTTGGAACGCCCGCTGCGCTTCCTCGAAAACGCCAGCCTCGCGCCGCAGGGCGACCGCTTCGCACTTACCGTGCGCGGCCGTGTGGTGCTGGCCGGCCCCGGCCCGCGCCGCCGCGTTGAAGTGGCCATACCGGCCGAGCACCGCGCCCGCGCCGCCGTGCTCTCGCACGACGGCCGCGAGGTCTACGCCATCACCGACGGCACCGGCCGGCCCGAGCTCTGGGCCTTCGCCGCCGATGGCGGTCCGGCGGCGCGCCCGCTCAGCCGCGGCGGCGATGCCCACCGTTGGCGCCTGTTCCCCTCGCCTGACGGCCGCCACATCGCCCACACCGACAAGGCCGGGCGCTTGCACCTGCTCGAACTGGCCAGCGGCCGCGACACCGTCATCGACCGCGCCGCCTTCGGTGGTGACGACCCCTACGGCAGCAGCATCGAATGGGCAGCGGACGGCAGCGCCCTCGCCTTCACCCGGCCGGACACGCGAGCGGCGCGCGCGCAGGTGCTGCTGTTCCGCATCGGCGACGCGGCACCCACGGTGCTCACCAGCGATCGCTACGTGTCGTCGGCACCCGCCTTCTCGCCCGATGGCCGCTGGCTGTATTTCCTCTCGGACCGCGCGTTCGTGGCCTCGCCCTCGGGCCCGTGGGGCGACCGCAACACCGGCCCCGGCTTTGATCGCCGCGGCAAGGTCTACGCGCTGGCCTTGCAGCCCGGCACGCGTTTTCCCTTCGCGCCACCTGATGAACTGGCGCCTCCGGCAACGACGCAACCCACTGAGGCGGGCCAGCCCCCTCCCGCCAACGCCGGACGCCTGCCCGCGATCGTGCTCGAGGGCCTTGGCGCACGCCTGTTCGAAGTGCCGGTGCCGGCCGGCAACTACCGCGACCTGCTGGTCGGTAGCGACCGCCTGTGGCTGCTCGACCGCGAGGACAGCGAAGACGTGCTGAAGACCCTGCCGATCGACAACAAGGGCAGCCCCCCGGAGGTCTTTGCCAGCCATGTGATCAGCGCGCAGATCAGCACCGACCGCGAGCGCATCGGCTTCGTGCAGCGTCGCGGCGAAACCGACCCCATCCCCGTGGTGGTCGATGCCGGCGCAAAACTGCCGGCCGAACTCGGCCCCGCCATCGTGCGCGTGGCCGACTGGCGCCTGCCGATCGACCCGGTGCGCGAATGGCGGCAGATGTTCGTCGATGCCTGGCGCATGCACCGGGATTTCAGCTTCGACCCCGCCATGCGCGGGCTCGACTGGGACGCCGTGCGCATGCAGTACGAGCCGCTGCTGGCCCGCGTGACCGACCGCGCCGATCTCGACGATCTGCTGGCGCAGATGATTGCCCCACTGGGCATCCTGCACTCGCAGGTGCGCGGCGGCGAGTTCCCTGTCGACGCGGAATCGGCAGCACCGGCCATGCTCGGCGCGGCCTTCGAGCAGACCGCGGAGGGCCTGCGCATTACACGCATCTACCGCAGCGACATCGAGCTGCCCGAGGAACGCTCGCCGCTGGCGCGGCCCGGTGTCGACGCCCGCGATGGCGACCTGCTGGTGGCCGTGAATGGCCGGCCGCTGCGCCACGGCGGCGACCTGGCCGCCGCCCTGCACCATCAGGCCGGGCAGCAGGTGCTGCTCGACCTGCGCCGCGATGGCCGCGAGGTGAAGACCGTGGTGGTGCCGGTGGATGCGCAACGCAACGCCACCCTGCGCTACAACGACTGGGTGCAGGGCCGCGTTGCCGAGGTCGAGCGCGTGGGCCGGGGCCGCATCGGCTACCTGCACCTGCGCGCGATGGGGCCGGGCGACATCGCCAGCTTCGTGCGCGACTTCTATGCCAACGTCGAGCGCGAGGGGCTGGTCATCGACGTGCGCCGCAACCGCGGCGGCAACATCGACTCATGGGTGATCGCGAAGCTGCTGAGGCGCACCTGGGCGTTCTGGCAGCCGCCCGGGCGCGAGCCCTACTGGAACATGCAGCAGACCTTCCGCGGCCACCTCGTCGTGCTCACCGACGCGCTCACCTACTCGGACGGCGAGACGTTCGCCGCCGGTGTCCGGGCCCTCGGCCTCGGCCCGGTGGTGGGCACCCGCACCAGCGGTGCCGGCATCTGGCTCAGCGACCGCAACCGGCTGGCCGACGGTGGTGCGGCCCGCATCGCCGAGTTCAGCCAGTTCGGCAGCGATGGCCGCTGGCTGATCGAAGGCCGGGGCGTCAGCCCGGACGTCGAGGTCGACAACCCGCCGCGCGAGTCCTACGGCGGCCGCGACCGCCAACTCGAGACCGCCCTCGCCCTGCTGGAGCGTCAGATCAAGGCGGCACCGGTGGTGCAGCCGCCAACGCAACGCATCCCGCCGCCGACACAACCCGGCGAGGACGTGGCCCCGCTGGGCGCTGAGCCATCAGGCGGCCCCGGCCGGTGACGGTGGCACGTCCGCGTGGCTGCGCGCGAAATCCTCGCGCACCGCGCGGCAGTAGGGCCCGGCCATGACGAACCGCCGGCAACTGTCGGGCCGCGTCGCGTAGATCGAGCACGACATCGTCGAGCGGTCGAGCGCCACGCACCAGCCATCCGCGGCGCGCGCCATCACCCGCAGCCCGCTGTCGGTGACGACGGTCAACGCGTCATCGATGCCATCGGCGGCATCGACGATCACGGTCAGCCGACAGCAGACCGCCGCGCAGTGCGCGCAGTCCGGCCGTCCCGGACGGGCCGACGCGTGCGGAGGAGGGGCGGTGGCGATGAACGTCTCCCGAAAGGGCGTCCGCAGGCGGCGGCGACGCGCGGGGAGTCGTGATCGTACGCCCTTTGCCTCGGGCCACGATGAAGGGGCGTGGCAGGGGCGGTGGCGGGCTTTCCCTTCCGCCTACCCCCACCGGAATCCCGGTGGGGTGGCGGGAATCGGAACCGGCCGGCGTCAGAACCGGTAGCGGAAGCCCAATTGCAGTGCCCAGCGCGACTGGCCCACCGCATCGCGGCGGACCTCGGCGTCCGGCGTGTTGAAGCGATAGACGTAGCGCCCCGTGGCCGGATCGATGCCGCCGTACTCCACCACGCCGAGGCCCTGCGGCTGACCGAAGCCCGAGACGAAGATCTCGTCGATGTGCCCCCAGTCCTTGTTGATGAGATTCCCGACGTTGAGCACGTCGAGCCACAACTCGGCCTTGTGTCCATCGAAGAAGCCGGGCAGATCCTGGCTGATGCGCAGGTCGACGCTGTTCACCCACGAGCTGAACGCCTCGTTGCGTCCGACGACCTGGCCGCGGCGCGCGTTGAGGTAGGCGTTGTTGGCGATGAATTGCCAGAAGGCGGCCTCTTCCGCCGCCGAGCCGAACAGCACATCGCCGGGGCCGGCCGGCACGTAGAGCAGGTCGTTGCCGGCGATGCCGTCACCGTTGGCGTCGTTGTCGAACACGTAGCTGTACGGACGGCCCTTGCGGCCTTCGTAGAAGGCGCCGATCTCGGTCTTGTAGCCGTCGATGAAGTAGTGGCGGAACGACGCTGCGGCGGTGAAGCGGTCGCGGGTGGCGAAGTTCGATCGGCTCGACAGCTCTTCGTTCGGATCGAACACCGCACGCGACGACCAGTTCTCGACCGAGATCGAGCCGGCGAGCTGGTTGACATCGCGAGCGTCGCCGTAGGCGTAGCCGATCTGCCAGAACCACGCATCGCCCTCACCCATCGGCTTCTGCAGCGACAGGCTGAAGTTCTCGGCACCGCCCTTGGTCGTCTTGCGGGCCAGCAGCACTTCGCGATACGCGCGGTCGCGATTGAAGCGCGCCTGCACGCCGGTGCCCACCCCCGCCTGGTTCCAGCTGGTCGGCGCATAGCCGGCGGCGTTCCAGAACATCGGGCGACCATCGGGCGCGGTGCGCGTCGGCGCACCGAGGTTCAGGTGGTCGTAGTGGATGCCGGTCTTCGTCGACAGCAGAATGATCTCCGCGCTGGCGACGAGGCCGTGCCAGGGCAGCTCGTGTTCGAAAGCCAGGTTGCCCTTCCACACCGCCGGCTGCTCGAGGTCGTCGGCAACAAAGTCGACGTCCTGCGGGATCACGCCGCCGAGGTTCAGGCGCGGCTGGTTGTCCGGGTTGAACGAGAACGCCGGCAGCGCGCCGGCGCAGGCCGGCAGGCCAGCGGTGCCGCAGCCGAACACATTGACCGTCACGCCGTTGTTGGTGAACGGGTTCGACAGCCAGACATTGGCCGACGCGCCCTGGAACAATCCGACGCCGCCACGAAGCTGGGTCGGGCGCTCGGCGTCGAAGCTGTAGTTGAAGCCGAAGCGCGGCTGGAACAGACGCTGGCCGTCGATGGTGGCGTCATTGCGGCGGCCGAAGCGCGCCGACGCCGCAGCGTTGAAGACGGGTGTGCCGGGTACGTCGGCCTCGTCGAAGCGGAACCCGTAGGTCACGTTGAGGTTTGGGCTCACCGCCCAGGTGTCCTGCAGGAACAGGCCGAGGCCGTTGAGCTCCCACACCGCCGCGGTATTGTCGAGCGAGAATCCGGCGGCCGGAATGCGCAGCAGGTAGCTCGAGTAGCGACCGGCGGCGAAGTCCGCGAGGCTGGAGAAGCCGTAGTTGCCCAGCGAGCTCTGGAGGAACAGGTTGTAGATGTCGTTGGCTTCGTAGTCGAAGCCACCGCGAACGGTGTGGTCGCCCACGAACCAGGTCGCGCTGCCGAAGGCGTTCCAGGTCTCGGTCTGCAACAGGTTGGCGTGACGGAACTGCTCGGTACCGAGGGCGATCTGGCCCGCGCCGGTGCTGATCTGCACCTGCGGCAGTCGCGAGAACGGCTCGGGCCGGGCGAGGAACTCGCGGTGGCTCAGCTTGAACTCGGTGGCGAGGCTGTCGCTCCAGTCGCTGAAGATCTGGCCGACCACGCTCTCGAAGGTGTTGAGGCGATTGAACCACGCGCTGGAGAGCGCAAGGCGGTTGCCGCCGAGGCGCGCCAGATCGATCTGGTTCTGCTCGGTCTTGGTGTAGCGCAGGCTGGCGCGGTGGCCGTCGATGATGTTCCAGTCGAGTTTCAGCAACTGCTCCTCGACCGTGTTGTCGAGCGCAGCGGCACCGATGCCGCCGGCGTCGATGCCGTAGGTCGCGCGCGCGATGCGGATGGCCTCCTCGCCCTGCGCGGTGGTCACGCCCACGAGCGAACCGAGGTCGGGCGCCGGCGACGTGCGCTTGAACTCCTCGTAGTTGGCGAAAAAGAACAGGCGATCCTTGATGATCGGACCGCCCAACGACACGCCCTGAGTGTACTGCTCATCGAAGGGACGGAAGAACACGTTGCGATCGTCGTTCTCGCGACCCCAGGCACCATCACGGAAGATGTAGTAGATGCTGCCCTTGAACTCGTTGGTGCCCGACCTGGTGACGGCGTTGATGCCGGCGCCGGTGTAGCCGCGCTGGATGGTGTCGTACTGCGAGATCGACACCGCGATTTCCTCGATCGCCTCCATCGACACCGGCTGGCGCAGCAGCGGCAGGTTGTTGGCCTGCAGGCCGAAGGTGTCGTTGACGGTGACCCCATCGATGGTGATCTGGTTGAAGCGGTTGTTCTGGCCCAGCGCCGAGATCGAGCCGAACTGCTTGTCGGCCTGGGTGATACGCGGATCGAGACGGGCGAAGTCCTGGATCGATCGATCGATGGTGGGCAGCGATTCGATGCGCTCGTTGGAGATCAGCGTACCCGCACCCATCGCATCGACCGAGAACTGCCCGGAGCCGACGGCCGCCGTGACATTGACGACGTCGAGCGTGGTGGTGGCATCGAGCACGGCGTCGACGGTCTCGGTCTGCGCCAGGTCGAGAAAGACGTTCTCGACCGTCTCAGTGCGCCCGTCGCGGGTGATCGTCACCGTGTACGGCCCGCCAACGCGCAGACCGCGCGCGGCGTAGCGGCCTTCGGCATCGGTCACGGCTTGCGCGACCGTGCCGGAAGGCAGGTGGCGGATGGTCACCTGCGCGCCAGCCACCGCGGCACCGGCATCAGTCACCCGGCCGGCGAGGTTGGCGGTGGTGTCCTGCGCATGGACCGCGCTGGCTGAGATCGCCAGCAGCAGGGCGAGGGCCAGCGGACGCGGACGGACGGGGCGGAACGAGGAGGCCATAACGGGGATCGCTCGGAATGCCTGACGGCGGGGCCGAATACGCTACCTGTCCGATATGACGCCCACAATCACCTCAGGGCTGGCCGGAGCCGAAACGCCTCTCGAATTCGTCGCCGGGCAGCGCCGGGGCCACCAGCCAGCCCTGCATCTCGTGGCAGCCGGCGGCCACCAGCCACTCGCGCTGGGCCGCGGTCTCCACGCCCTCCGCGGTCACGGCAAGGCGCAGGGCCCGGCCCAACTGGATGATGGCGACCACGATCGCCTCGCTCTCCGAACTGCCCGGCAGGTCGGCGATGAAGCTGCGGTCGATCTTGATGCGCTCGATCGGGAATCGCTTGAGGTAGGACAGCGACGAATAGCCGGTGCCGAAATCGTCGATCGCCAGTCGGACACCGAGGGCGCTCAATGCGTTGAGGCGGCGCATCGCATCGTCGACGTCGGCGATCAGGATCGATTCGGTGAGCTCGAGCTCCAGCGCCTCGCCCGGCAGCCCGTGGCGGCGCAGGCCTTCGGCCACCGATTCCACGAAATCGCTCTGGTGGAACTGCAGCGCCGACACGTTCACCGCCAGCGGCAGACGGAACCCCTGCTGCCACCACCCGGCCAACCGCGCCATCGTGGTCTCGAGGACGAAGCGTCCGAGCGCGATGATCGCACCGCTCTCCTCGGCCACCGGAATGAAGCGCGAGGGCGGCACCGCGCCGAGCTCGGGGTCGTTCCAGCGCACCAGCGCCTCGCCACCGATCAGACGACCATCGTCGAGCGCGAACTTGGGCTGGTAGTGCACTTCGAGCGCGCCCTCGGCGAGCGCATGGCGGAGCGCATGGTCGAGCTTCATGCGCGAGAGCAGCCCGATGTTCATCTGCCGCTGGTAGAAGCGCAGGTCGGCGCGGCCACGCTCCTTCACCGCGTACATCGCGCTGTCGGCGTTCTTGGTGAGCTCCTCGGCGTCGGTGCCGTCCTCGGGGTACATGGCGATGCCGATCGAGACGGTGAGGCTGAAGCTCTGGCCATCGACCAGGATCGGCTGCGATACCGAATGCAGGATCCGGCGCGCGGCGATCTCGGCACCCGCGGCGTCGATCGCGGCGAGGATCACCATGAACTCGTCGCCGCCGATGCGGGCGGCGGTGTCGATCTGGCGCACGCAGTCGCGCAGGCGGTCGGCCACCGCCAGCAGCACCCGGTCGCCAACGCCATGCCCCATCGAGTCGTTGATGGTCTTGAAGCGGTCGATGTCGACGAACAGCACGGCGAACCGGCCGCGTTCGCGCTTGGCGTAGCTGATCGCCATCTCGAAACGCTCGCGCAGCAGCACGCGGTTGGGCAGGCCGGTGAGCGGGTCGTTGAAGGCCAGCTCCTCGATGCGCTGGCGCGCGGCGACGGTCTCGCTCAGGTCCTTGGCGAAGCCGATGTAGTGCTGGGCGGTGCCGTCCTCGCCCGGCACGCGCACGATCGAGAACAGGCAGGGTGAGCTCTGGCCGTCGCGATGGCGCG
>DMHI01000030.1:0-4054 GCA_003449515.1 Lysobacteraceae bacterium
AGCTGCCGGAACAGCGGAATCGCCTCGCGGCCACGCACATCGACCTTCTCGAACATCGGGAAGCGGACGCCGTAGTTGAGCGTGCAGAACTCGGCGATCTCGCCCTCGTCGTCGAATTCCTGGCCGAGGAAATCGTCGGAGGGAAAGCCCAGCACCGCGAATCCCTGCGCGCCGAAGCGGGCATTCAAGGCCTCGAGGCCCTCGTACTGTGGCGTGAGGCCGCACTTGCTGGCGGTGTTGACGATCAGCAGAACCTTGCCGCCAAAGGCGTCCGCCAGGTTGACCCGCTCGGGTGAGGCGAGGCGGCGGAACTCGTGCCCCAGCAGGCCACCGCGAGGGGCCTCGGTGACACCACTGCGGCTGGCAGCCTCGTTCGCCATCGCCACCCCGCCCGCTGCGCCCAGCGCGCACGCGACCCCCACGGCGATCGCCGCGACCCATGCCTTCATCTCCGCTCTCCTCACTGCCGTCGTAGGCCATCAGTGTGCTGATCGGCTGTGTGGATGGTGTTGACCCGTGGTCGCAAGGTGTTATAGTTAACTACAACACCACCCTGTTACATCACCGAGGTTCCGCCATGAACGCTCGCCTCCGCAACAGCTTGAGCGCCCTCGCCGTCGTCGCCGGTGCCCTGTCGCTGGGCCTGGCTGCCGGCAGTCCGGCGGGTCCCGGCCTGCTCGATACGGCAGCCGACCGCATGCCGGTGGCCGCCAGCGGGCCGCCGGCCGAGGCCGAGCCAAGCGCATCCGGCCGCAGCGCACCGGGCAGCCGTCGCGCCCACCTGCGGCTGCCGTTCTATCCCTTCGGCCAGCGCGCTGGCGCGGGAGCACCGCGATGAGCATCGCCTGGAACGACAGCACACCGATCTACCGGCAGCTCAAGGAGCGCGTCATCGCGATGGTGCTCGACGGCGAGCTGAAGGAAGGCGATGCCCTCCCCTCGGTGCGCCAGGTGGCCGCCGACTTCCAGCTCAACCCGATCACCGTATCGCGGGCGTACCAGGAGCTCGCCGATCAGGGCCTGGTGGAAAAACGCCGGGGGCTGGGGATGTACGTGATCGATGGCGCCCGCGAATCGCTGCTCGCGTCCGAGCGCGAACGCTTCCTCAGCGAGGAGTGGCCGCTGGTGCAGGCGCGCATCGACCGGCTCGGACTGAAGCCCGAACACCTGCTTGCCGCCAGACCCGCCAGACCAGCCAAAGGAGCGAACGCATGAGCACGATGACCGTCACCGCACGCGGGCTGAGCAAACGCTACGGCAAGCGCACCGCCGTCGATCACGTCGATTTCGACATCGCCCCGGGCCGCATCGTCGGCCTGATCGGCCCCAACGGCTCGGGCAAGACCACCACGCTGAAGGCCATGCTCGGCCTGATCGACTTCGAGGGCGAGCTGAAGGTGCTGGGCCTCGACCCGCGCACCCAGCGCGACCAGTTGATGCGCGACGTGTGCTTCATCGCCGATGTCGCCGTGCTGCCGCGCTGGATCAGCGTGCGCCAGGCCATCGAGTTCGTCGCCGGCGTGCACCCGCGCTTCAACCGCGCCAAGTGCGAGGCCATCCTCGCCCATACCAAGCTCGACCCGAAGATGAAGGTCAAGCAGATGTCGAAGGGCATGATCGTGCAGCTCCATCTGGCATTGGTCATGGCCATCGACGCCAAGCTGCTGGTGCTCGACGAACCCACGCTCGGCCTCGACATCCTCTATCGCAAGCAGTTCTACAAGGACCTGCTGGAGCGTTACTTCGACGATCAGAAGACGATCATCGTCACCACGCACCAGGTCGAGGAGATCGAGCACATCCTCACCGACCTCATGTTCATCCGCGACGGCAAGCTGCTGCTGCAGGCGACGATGGACGAGGTGGGCGAACGCTTCCACGAAGTGATGGTCGGCAGCGACCGGGCCGAGGCCGCCCGCGCGCTCAAGCCGATCGATGAGCGCGCCGTGTTCGGCAAGACCGTCTTCCTGTTCGACGGTCAATCGCCCGAGCGACTCGCCGGACTCGGCGAGCTGCGCACGCCCGGCGTCGCCGACCTGTTCGTCGCCACGATGAAAGGAACCTACGCATGAACACCTTCCCCACCCTGCTGAAGCGCGAGTTCTGGGAACACCAGGGCGGCATGCTCTGGGCGCCGCTGATCGTGGGCGGCGTGATGGGCCTGTTCGCCGCCGGCAGCATGCTGTTCGGCGCGACGATGGCGCGCGAGAACATGGTCGGGATCAACGGCGTCAGGATCCAGGAACACCTCGACGCGATCCCGCCCGACCGCTACGCCGAAGTCGGCGCGGTCATGAGCTTCTCGTACCTGCCGGCGCTGCTGCCCTTCCTCGCCGTCCTCACCTTCGTGGTGCTGTTCTACAGCCTCGGTTCGCTCTACGACGACCGCCGCGACCGCAGCGTGCTGTTCTGGAAGTCGATGCCGGTCTCGGAGACGGCCTCGGTGCTGTCCAAGCTGACCTCCATCCTGCTGATCGCGCCCACCCTCGCGCTGCTGCTGGGCGTCATCTTCGGCTTCGGGCTGGTGCTGATGAGCCTCGTCACCGCCAGCGTCCTTGGTGCCCACCTCTACGGCCCGGTGTTCACCAACGCCACCCTGTACACGATGCCGCTCGGCATCCTGTCGATGGTGCCGGTGTACGCGCTGTGGGCGCTGCCCTCGGTCGCGTGGTTCATGCTGGTGTCGGCCTGGGCCAAGCGCGCGCCCTTCCTGTGGGCGGTGGGCGTGCCGGTGTTGGCGGGCGTCATCCTCAGTTGGGCCGAGGTGATGTTCAAAGCCGGCCTGCCGCACGCCTGGTTCTGGGAGAACGTTGTCGGCCGGCTGTTCGGCAGCATCATCCCCGGCGTGTTCTTCGCCTACGGCAAGACCGATGCGCTGGCCGACCAGGTGCGGCTGATCGACACCCACGGCCCACAGGCCTTCGAACTCGCCCCGTGGGTACTGGCCGGCTACCAGACGCTGGCCACGCCCACCGTGTGGATCGGCATCGCCCTGGGTGTCGCGATGATCGCCCTCGCCATCCGCCTGCGCCGCTTCCGCGAAGACGCGGCCTGAAACGCCGAACTCCGGCATCCTTGCCGCTCCCGCTCCGACCCCGTCCAGAGAGGCCCGCCATGATCCCCCTGCGCTCCACCCCCCTCGCCCTCGCCCTGCTGCTCGCCTTCGCCGGCACCGGCTGCAGCGAAGAGGCCCGACAGACCGCCGCCGACGCCAAGGCCACCGTCGCCGAGGCCACCGCCGAGGGCGGTGTCGTCGATCGCGCGCTCGCCGAAGCCCGCGAGACGATGCGCGCCGGAAACCTCACCCTCGGCACCACCGACGCCTTGCCAAAGGCCGAACTCACGCCGCAGGGCGACCTGCTCATCAACGGCGTCGCCCTCCCGCTCAACGACGAGCAGCGCGCCGCCGTACTCGCCTACCGCGAGGAACTGCTCGCCATCGGCGATGCCGGCATCAGCATGGGCCGCGAGGGCATCAGCATCGCCGGCGACGCGCTGGCCCTGGCGGCGGCGGGAATCCTCGGCGGCGACACCCGCACCGGCGAAGCGGCCATCGAAGCCAAGGGCAAGGCGATGGAAGCGGCCGGGCAGGCGCTGTGCGAGCGCGCCAAGGGACTCGCCGCCACGCAGGACGCCTTGTCGGTTCTGGTGCCCGAGATCGCGCCGTACCTGAAGTCCATCGATATCCAGGCCGACTGCAAGGTAGCCGGTGACGGCAACGAGGCGGAACCGCCGGTCGAAGCGCCAGCGCCGCCAACCGACACCCTCAGCACCTGATCGCTGGCGGGCAGCGCCCGTCGCCTTGGGCGAGAATGCGGGCCTGTCCAGCACGGGCCCGCTCTCCGCCATGTCACGCCATTGGGTCAACGCCGCCATCGCGGCCATCGAAGCCGACTTCCAACGCTCGGCCGACACCCACCTGATCCGCCTCGACCTGCCGGCCTATCCGGGCATCCCGCTGTACTTCAAGGACGAGAGCTCGCACCCCACCGGCAGCCTCAAGCACCGCCTCGCGCGTTCGCTGTTCCTGTACGCGCTGTGCAACGGCTGGCTG
>DMHI01000030.1:4455-5189 GCA_003449515.1 Lysobacteraceae bacterium
GAGGCCTACTTCGCGCGGTTGATCGGCCTGCCCTTCATCGCGGTGATGCCGAACACCACCTCGCGCGAGAAAGTCGCGCGCATCGAGTTCTACGGCGGCCGCTGCCACATGATCGAAGGCGCCGACGTCAGCGCGGCCTCGCGCGCCTTGGCCACCGAGATCGGCGGCCACTTCATGGACCAGTTCACGTACGCGGAAAGAGCCACCGACTGGCGCGGCAACAACAACATCGCCGAGTCGATCTTCGAGCAGCTCAAGCTCGAACCGCACCCCTGCCCGAGCTGGATCGTCGTCTCCGCCGGCACCGGCGGCACGGCCGCCACCATCGGCCGCTACATCCGCTACCAGCCGACCCGCAACGCCTGCACACGCCTCGCCGTGGTCGACCCCGAGCACTCGGTGTTCTTCGACGCGTACAAGGACCGCAAGCGCTGCCACCGCCTGCCGCATGGCTCGCGCATCGAAGGCATCGGACGGCCCATCGTCGAGCCGAGCTTCCTGCCCGACACCATCGACCGGATGATCAAGGTGCCCGATACGCTGAGCCTCGCCGCAATGCGCGCGCTGGAAGGGCTGCTGGGGCGCAAGGTCGGCGGATCGACGGGGACGAACTTCATTGGCGCGCTGCAGGTGATGGGCGAGATGAAGGCCAAGGGCGAGACCGGCGCCGTGGTGACGCTGATCTGCGATGGTGGCGAGCGCTATCTGGACACGTACTACGACGATGCGTGGGT
>DMHI01000061.1 GCA_003449515.1 Lysobacteraceae bacterium
GGCACCTGGCGCCTGTGCGTTCGAGGCCGCCGCGCAGACCAATGCCCCGCCGCAGGCAACGGCACTGCTGCTGTGCGGCAGCACCCGGGGCGAGTGGGTCGCGCTGGATCGGCGTCGCTCTCACCCTCGACCTGAGCCCCTGAGCCTCACCCCGTAGGAGATCGCCATGACCTTCAATCGCACTCGCCGCCCGCTCCGCGCCTCCAGCCTCGAGAACGAGGTGATCCTCGCGGTCGTCGCGCTCTACCTGCTGATTTCCGGCGCGCTGCTCGCCATCCACCACCTGCAGCCGGAGGGCACGGCGACGCAAAGCTCGTCGACCTCGCCCTCCCATGCGTCGCCACCCGCGCGCTGACCGCCGATTCGAGGAGTTTTCCCATGATCCGCTTCCTCCAGCGCATCGACGGTCGTCTGCAGCAGCACGACGGCCTGCCCGCCACCACCACCGATGGCATTCCGCTGTGGATCGACGCCGCCGGTGCCGATGACGGCACCCTCGCCGCACTGCGCGAGCGCTTCGGCATCGACCCGCAGTTGCAGCACTCCAGCATCCACGAGGATGACGACTACCTCTACGTGTTCGCCGAACTGGTGGCGATGAACGAGCAGCGCCAGCCGGGCTTCCACCGCGTCACCTTCGTACTCGGCGAGCGCCTGCTGGTCACTCTGCACGACTCGCCGGAGTTCGCGCCGATGCAGCGCGCA
This sequence comes from Lysobacteraceae bacterium, assembly GCA_003449515.1. GTDB lineage: Bacteria > Pseudomonadota > Gammaproteobacteria > Xanthomonadales > Xanthomonadaceae > Silanimonas. The sequence goes on from DMHI01000061.1 coordinate 706, forward strand.
CTGCAACGCCTCGGTCGGCGCCCGGCTCTGGCCGCCGATCCGAAGTCGACACTGCGCGTGCTGCTGTCGGCCATCAACGACGGTACCAGCCAGGTGATCGAGCGCATCGCCGAAACGCTCGAGAGCACCGCCGACACCATTGCCGGACTCTCCGCCGGAGCCGGTGGTGCCGGCCGTGGCCTCGGCGTCAGCGACCTCACCGAGACCCTGCTCGACCTCAACGAGAGCGAAGAGCTGATCTCGCGTTGTCTCGAAAGCCAACTGGCGCTGGCTCGCGTGGCGCGCTACCTCAATGGCGAGGTCGACAGCCTGCGTGAACGCGAGCTGCAGGTGCTGGTCGAGGAACTGATGCTCGACATCGGAGGCGTCAAGGAGCACGCCGCCTTCGAGCACGACAAGGTGCGCTACCTGCAGAACGCTGTCGTCGGCCTGCTCACCATCAAGCAGAACCAGATCGTCAAGGTGTTCACGGTGATCACCGCGGTGTTCCTGCCCCCCACCCTGGTGGCGACCTTCTACGGCATGAACTTCGCGGTGATGCCCGAACTGGCCTGGGAGCACGGCTTCACCGCGTCGATCCTGCTCACCTTCGCCGCCGCGCTGCTGCCGCTGGTCTACATCAAGCGCAAGGGCTGGTTGCGCTAGGCGCCACCAGCCCCGCGGGACGGCTCAGAAGCTCGCCTTGAACTCCAGGCCCCAGGTGCGCGGCTCGTTGATGAACCCGGTGCGGTTGTTGAAGTCGATACCGCCCACCGCCTCGATCTCGTTGAGGATGTTGCGGCCGAACGCGGCCACTTCGTACTGGCCGAGGCCCCAGGTGTAGCCCACGCGCACGCCGCCGGTGAGCAGCGGCGCGCCCGTGAACACCGCCGACTCGTAGAGGAAGAAGTTCACCTCGCTGCGGTAGGCCCAGTCGGTGTAGACGTAGAGCTCCGAGTCGTCCGACAGCGGGATGCCGTAGCGGGCGGTCAGATTCGTCGTCCACTCCGGGGCTTGCGGCAACGCGTTGCCGTCGATCAGGGCAAGAGTGCGGTCGCTGCGGACGATGGTCGGATCGGTCACGCGGCACACCGTCGCGTTGAAGCAGGTCGCCACGGCGAGGTCGGCGTCCTCGATCTCGGTGTGGTTGTAGCCGGTGCCGAAGGTGACCAGCAACTGGTCGGTCAGGTAGGCCTCGAGGTCGACTTCGAACCCGCGCAGCGAGGCCTCATCGGCGTTGAGCAGGCTGTTGAAGTTGGCCGTGCCGCCGACCGCGGTGAGCTGCTGGTTGTCGACCGTGGCATTGAAGACCGCGAGGTTCAGGCGGGCGCGGTTGTCGAACAGCGCCACCTTCATGCCTGCCTCGTAGGACAGCACCTCTTCCGACTCAGCGACGGTGACCAGCTGGTTGGCCGGCAGGGCGGCATTGGCGAACGCGAGACGGCCCTGGATCGCCGGGGCGCGGAAACCCTTGGCCACTCGGGCGTAGAGGTTGACATCGTCCGCCACCGTCCAGGTGCCGGCGAAGTCCCAGCTCACGTTCTCGGCGGAGGGATTGACAGAGATCGGGGCGATCGGCGGTGCACCGAAGGCACCGGACACGCGGCGGCCGGTGAACTCCTTCTCGTCCTCGGTGTAACGCAGGCCGGCGCGCAGCACGAAGTTTTCGCTCACGGCCCAGTCCACCGAACCGAAGGCCGCCCAGGCGGAGTTGTCCTGCCGCTGGGTGGCGTAAGCGTTCTGGATGCCACCGGCCAGCGTGTCGTAGCTGAAGCTCTCGATGTCGACCTGGTCCTTGAACCAGTACAGGCCGGCCTGCCAGTCGAGAACATTGTCGCCGTTCGACGCAAGGCGCAGCTCGTGCGTGACCTGCGTCACTTCCGCACCGTCGCCGGAATCGGCCGGGAACCGGGCACCGTCCGGGAACGCGCCGGGGTTGGTGCCCGGAACAAAGTCGAACGTGTAGCGCGAGCCGCCATCGATGTCACCGCGCGAAAACAGCTCGCCGTGATTCAGGCTGCTGATCGAGAACAGCGTCGCCGCGCCGAGGTTCCAGCTCATGCGCAGCGTGGCGCCGTCGGTGTCGAG
>DMHI01000116.1:0-4585 GCA_003449515.1 Lysobacteraceae bacterium
TGTCGGCGTCGACGTCCTCGGTTCGCGCGTAGCGGCTGGCCACCGACACGAGTTCGTCGAGGTTGTCGATGCGCGAGTCGAGCTGGTGCTTGCCTTCCTTCGCGTAGTGCTCGCGCAGGCCGGTGTCGGTGATGGCCTTCTCGGCCTGTGCCGGCAGGTCGAGGTCGCGGGCTTCCTCCGCCAGCCGATCAACCAGATCGAGGAAAGTCTTCAGCGCATTGCGCGCGCGTGCAGCGAGCGCGCCGCCTTCCGACAGCCGGCGCGCGGTGTTCCACAGCGGCTCGGCGGCCTCGCGCGCGGCGCGGCGCACTTCGTCCAGCGTCTTCTCGCCGATGCCGCGGGCCGGCGTGTTCACCGCGCGCTCGAAGGCGGCGTCGTCGGCGCGCGAGGCGAAGAGGCGCAGGTAGGCGAGCGCGTCCTTCACTTCCATGCGCTCGAAGAAGCGCTGGCCGCCGTACACGCGATATGGCACCTGGGTCTTCAACAGCTCTTCTTCGATCGCGCGCGACTGCGCGTTGCTGCGGTAGAGGATGGCGCAGTCGACCAGCCGCCCGCCGGCCGCGACGTGCTGGCGGATGCGCTCGACGATGTAGCGCGCCTCGTCCATCTCGTTGTACGCGGCGTACACGTCGATGGCGCTGCCGTCACCGGCTTCGGTCCACAGGTTCTTACCGAGACGATCGGTGTTGTGGCCGATCACCGCGTTCGCGGCGGCGAGGATGGTGCCGGTGCTGCGGTAATTCTGTTCGAGCTTCAGCGTCCGCGCGCCGGGGTAGTCGGTGAGCACGCGCTGCACGTTCTCGACGCGTGCGCCGCGCCAGCCGTAGATGGCCTGGTCGTCGTCGCCGACGATGAAGACCTGCCCGCGCTCGCCGGCGATCAGCCGCACGAAGGCGTACTGGATGGCGTTGGTGTCCTGGAACTCGTCGATCAGCAGGTGAGTGAAGCGGCGCTGGTAGTGCGCCAAGAGTGCGGCGTGATCGCGCAGCGTCTCGTGCGCGCGCAGCAGGATCTCGGCGAAATCGACAAGCCCGGCGCGCCGGCAGCGCGTTTCGTACTCGGCGTAGGCGCGCAGCATTTCGCGGCCCACGTAATCGCCGGCGCCGATCTGGATGTGCTCCGGGCGCTGGCCCTCGTCCTTGCGGGCGTTGATCCACCACACGACCTGGCGCGGCGGGAAGCGCGAATCGTCGAGGTCGAGATCGGCGATGACGCGCTTGACGAGGCGCAGCTGGTCGTCGGCATCGAGGATCTGGAAACCTTCCGGCAGCCCGGCTTCCTGCCAATGCAGGCGCAGCAGCCGGTGGGCGATGCCGTGGAAGGTGCCGACCCACAGCCCGCGCGTCTCGACGCCGACGGTGGCGGCGATGCGGTGGCGCATTTCGTGCGCCGCCTTGTTGGTGAAGGTGACGGCCAGCAACCCGTACAGCGGCACGCCGTCGACGGCGTGCAGCCAGCCAATGCGGTGCGTGAGCACGCGGGTCTTGCCCGAGCCGGCGCCGGCGAGCACGAGGTAGTGGCCGGGCGGCGCGGAAACGGCCTCGCGCTGGGCTTCGTTCAGCCCGTCGAGGAGGAAGGAGACGTCCATGGCGCGGATTCTACCGGCCACGGCGTCAATGCCTCTCGCGGTGCCTGCCACGCGCAACGGTGGGCCGCTCTTCGCGGACTCGGGTCTATCCTGACCCGAGCCGCGCGCTCGCCATCCGTGGCTCGCTTGGCGCTGGCCCATCGTTCCGCGGGCGCGGCACTCCGAAGCATCGCCCTTGGCCCCACGCCGCCGTCGCAGGCGGACGCACGGCGCTGTCGGTAAGCTCGGGGCATCCGTTCAACACCAGCGCCTCCATGATCGACCTGCACTACTGGCCCACGCCGAACGGCCACAAGATCATGCTGTTCCTCGAAGAAGCCGGCCTGCCGTACACGCTGCATCCGGTGAACATCGGCGCTGGCGAGCAGTTCGCGCCCGGGTTCCTCGCCATCGCGCCGAACAACCGGATGCCGGCGATCGTCGATCACGCGCCGATCGATGGCGGTGCGCCGATCAGCGTGTTCGAGTCCGGGGCGATCCTGATGTATCTCGCGCAGAAGTCGGGCTGCTTTCTGCCTGCCGACGTGCGCGCTCGCACGACGGTGAGCGAATGGCTGTTCTGGCAGATGGCGGGCTTGGGGCCGATGACCGGGCAATACGGTCACTTCCACGTCTACGCGCCGGAAGTGATTCCCTACGCCCGCGAGCGTTGCGCACGCGAAGCGCCTGCTGTTCGGCATCGCGCCGAAGCCCTGACCCGCCCCGCTGATCGCTGACGATCGATTTCCGACCCACCCCACGCCGCCGACGGACGCCGCACATGCGCCTCCTTCCTGCCCTCTTGCTCGCCGCCAGCGGCGCCTTCGCCACCACCGCCATGAGTTCGACGCCCGCACCGCCCCCTCCCTCATCCGCCGCAGCGCCGTCGACGGGCGTGCCGCAACGCCTGACGCTCGAAGCCATCACCGGCGACATGCCGCTCTCCGGCCCGACGCTGGTGCAGCCGAAGTTCTCGCCCGACGGGGCGCGCATCACCTTCCTCAAGGGCAAGGCCGAGAACCGCAACCAGCTCGACCTCTGGGCCTTCGACGTGGCAAAGGGCGAGGCCGCCTTGCTGGTGGATTCGAAGGCGCTGTTGCCGGAGGGCGAGGGCGAGCTGTCCGATGAGGAGAAGGCGCGCCGCGAGCGCCAGCGCACCGCAGCACTGTCGGGCATCGTCGAGTACGCGTGGTTCCCGGATTCGCGAAGGCTGCTGTTCCCGCTCGGCGGCGAGCTGTATCTGTTCGACCTCGCCGCGCCCGAGGCTGGCGCGCGCAAGCTGACTTCGGGCGAGGGCTTCGCCACCGATCCGAAAGTCTCGCCCAAGGGCGGCTTCGTCAGCTTCATCCGCGGCCGCAATCTGTGGGTGGTCGACGTGGCGACGGCCAAGGAAGCGCAGCTCACCCGCGACGGCAGCGAGGTGATCGGCAATGGCGTGGCCGAGTTTGTCGCCGACGAGGAAATGGGCCGCCACACCGGTTACTGGTGGGCGCCGGACGACAGCGCCATCGCCTTCGCGCGCATCGACGAAACGCCGGTGCCGGTGCGCGAGCGCTTCGAGATCCACCCCGACCGCACCGCGGTGGTGCGCCAGCGCTACCCCGCCGCCGGTGAGCCGAACGTGCTGATCCAGCTCGGCGTCATCGCGCCCGTCGCCGATGCCAAGCCGCACTGGCTCGACCTGGGCGACAACGCCGACATCTACCTGACGCGCGTCGACTGGGCGTCGCCCACGCGCGTGCTGTTCCAGCGCCAGAGCCGCGACCAGCGCACGCTCGAGCTGATCGAAGCCGATCTCGACGGCGGCCGCCAGCGCACGCTGGTCACCGAGCGCAGCCGCAGCTGGGTCAACCTGCACGACCTGCTGCATGTGCTCGATGACGGCCGCTTCCTGTGGGGCAGCGAGCGCAGCGGCTTCATGCACCTGTACCTGTTCGACGCCGACGGCCGCGACCCGCAGCCGGTGACGCGCGGCGACTGGATGGTCGAAGACCTGCTCGCCGTCGACGAGGCGCGCGGCGTGGTCTACGTCAGCGGCACGAAGGACGGCGCGCTGGAGCGCCACGTCTATCGCGTGCCGCTCGACGGCGGCGAGGCCATGCGCCTCACCCGCGACGCCGGCCTGCACGCCGCGCGCTTCGATTCAAAAGCCGAGCGCTTCGTCTCGCTGTGGTCGAACGCCACCACGCCGCCGCAGACCCAGCTCTTCGACCGCGACGGCGAAAAGCTCGCCGATCTCGTCGACAACGCGCTGGTCGAGGGCCACCCGTACTTCCCGTTCCGCGCCATCCACTCGCCCGTCGAGTTCGGCACGATCAAGGCCGCCGACGGCCGCACCGACCTGCACTACAGCCTGATCAAGCCGCCGAACTTCGATGCGAAGAAAAAATACCCGGTGGTCGTCTACGTCTACGGCGGCCCGGCGGCGCAGACGGTAACGAACAGCTGGCCGGGCCGCGGCGACCACTTCTTCAGCCGCTATCTGGCGCAGCAGGGCTTTGTCGTGTTCTCGCTCGACAACCGTGGCACGCCGCGGCGCGGGCAGGAATTCCTTTCAGCCCTGTACCGGAAGCAGGGCACGGTGGAAGTGGAAGACCAGCTCAACGGCGTGGCCTGGCTGCGCGCGCAGCCCTGGGTCGACGCCCGCCGCATCGGCGTGCACGGCTGGAGCAACGGCGGCTACATCACCCTGATGCTGCTCGCCCGCAGCCGCGATGCCTACGCCTGCGGCGTGGCCGGCGCGCCCGTCACCGATTGGGCGCTGTACGACACGCACTACACCGAGCGCTACATGGATCACCCGAGCGCCAATCCCGAGGGCTATGCGCAGGCGCGGGTGATGACGCACATCGATGGCCTCACCGAGCCGCTGCTGCTGATCCACGGCATGGCCGACGACAACGTGCTGTTCTCGAACGCCACCGTGCTGATGTCGGCCCTGCAGCAGCGTGGCCAGCCTTTCGAGTTGATGACCTATCCGGGTGCCAAGCACGGCCTGCGCGGCGCCGATGCGCTGCA
>DMHI01000116.1:4925-8754 GCA_003449515.1 Lysobacteraceae bacterium
TACCGGATGACCGAAGCGTTCTTCGCGCGCTGCCTGCGCTGATCGCTGCCCGGCATGGCCGGGGCGGGTCGTGCCGGGCGTCAGGCAACGGTCAGGATCGGGGGGCATCGTGGGTTCCGAACTCCCCCGGGCCTGCCCCGGATCCCCCCGCCCTCCGTTCCCAAGGTGCCCCCATGACGCTTCGTCTCCTTTCCATCGCCCTCGCTGGCCTGGCGGCCGGTGCCGTCGTCGCCAACGCCCCCCCGGCCCCCGCCCCCACTACCGATGCCCGCGGCATCGTCCGTCTGCTCGATGCCCAAGGCTTCGCTGCGATCCACGAGCTCGAGCGTCGCTACGGCCTCTGGACCGCTGAAGGCACCACCCCGAACGGCCGTCCCGTGTACCTGCTGGTCGACGGAGCCCGCCTGGTCGTCGACGTCGTCGGAGAAGCCGGTCAGGGCGGTCTGACGATCGAGGAGCTTCGTCGCCTGCTTACCGCCGCTGGCTATCGCGATCTGCGTGAGTTCGAGTTCGACGAAGGCCTGTGGGAGGTCGAGGCGATCAACCGCGCCGGTGTCCGTGTCGAGCTGCTCGTGCACGCCGTGAGTGGTCGCGTCGTATCCGAAACGCCGTACGGCAGGCCGCCGGCGAATGCCGGCTTCCTGACCGCCTACGAGGTTGGCGCGCGACTGGTGTCGCTGGGCTACACGTACGTCCGCGTGATCAAGTTCGACGATGGCAAGTGGGAGGTCGAAGCCCGGCACCCGGCCGGACATCGGGTCGAGATCTATGTCGATGCCCGCAGCGGTGCCATCCTCCGCGAGTGGCGGGAAGACGGCCCCGGCGCCGGCGGCCCCTTCCTGACCGCCGCTGAAGTCACGGCCCGTCTCGCCGCGCTCGGCTACACGCAGATCAACCCGCTCAAGATCGACGACGGCAAGTGGGAAGTGCTTGCGCGCCACCCGCGTGGTCATCGCGTCGAGCTCTATGTCGATGCCCGCACCGGCGTGATCCTGCACGAAGAGCGCGACTGATCGTTCGACTGCAGTCGTGTCTCGCGCCCGCCCCGTCCGGCCCCGGCCGCGCGGGGCGGTTTGTTTCGGGCGCTGTGGCAGGCTTGATGTGTCGCACCGCCAATCCTTTGGAGTACCCGATGCGCGTCTTGCTGGTCGAGGATCACCGCCCCTTGGCCGAGGCCGTTGGCGATGCGCTGACCCGTGCCGGTTTCACCATCGACCACGCCGGCACCGCGCGCGAGGCGAAGGCGATGGCCACCTCAGCCGATTACGGGCTGGTGCTTCTTGACCTCGGCCTGCCCGACGGCGACGGTCTGCGCCTGTTGCCGACCTTGCGCGATGGCGGGCGGGTGCCGGTGATCGTGCTGACCGCACGCGAGGCGCTGGAGGACCGCCTGGCCGGACTCGACGGCGGCGCCGACGACTACATCCTCAAGCCGGTCGAGATGTCGGAACTCGCAGCGCGCTGCCGCGCCGTGCTGCGCCGGCCGGGTGATCGCACCGCGACGGTGTTGCGGGTGGGGCCGATCGCCTTCGACACCTCGCATCGCAGCGTCACCGCTGACGGCCGTCCGGTGGCGTTGGGCCGCCGCGAGACGGCCATCCTCGAACACCTGATGCGCGCCGCAGGCCGGGTCGTGGCCCGTAGCGCACTGGATGAGGCGATCTACGGCTTCGACGACGAAGTGGGGCCGAACGCCCTCGAAGCGGGCATGTCGCGTCTGCGGCGCGCCCTTCTGGCGGCCGGCTGTCCGTTGCCGATCGTGACGGTGCGCGGTCTCGGCTGGATGCTGGCGAAGGATGTTGCGCCGTGAGCAAGCCGTCGTATTCGCTCGTTTCGAGGCTGACGACCCGGCTGTTCGTGATCGCTGCCGTCGCGCTGCTGCTGAACATGCTGGTGCTCGGCCTGCACTACGGCTCCGACCGGCGCGCGATGGAGGGCGAGATCATCGAGCACCGGCTTGACCTCCTCGTGGACGCCGTCGATCCCGCCTCCGGGCGCGTCGAGCCCTCCGCCCGCGTGCTGTACGAGGCGCATCCCGAAGCCTATGCCTTCATCGTCACCACCCTGGAGGGCCGGGTGCTCGATACCGCCAACCCCTGGCTGGTGCCACCGGGCACCCTCGAAGAAGCCGCCGTCGCCGACGACTGGCTGGCGCAGCGCCATTCGGGTTCGCGCACGCAGTTGGTCGCGTCGAAGAAAACCACGCTGGGTGGGCGCGATTTCCGCATCGTGTTCGTGATGCGGGAGGATCCGGCGCACCTGCTGCCGCGCGCCTTGCTCGCGGAGTTCGTCGGCCACATCTGGCTGCCCATCGTGCCGGTGGTGGTGCTGTTGATCGCCGCGAACGCCGTGCTGATCCGCCGTGGACTCGCCCCGGTGACGGCGGCTGCCCGCTGGGCCCGTGCCGTCCGTCCCGGTCAGGCGCCGGCACCGTTGCCCGCAGGCGATCTGCCCTCGGAGATCGGCGACCTCGTCGACGCGACCCGGCGCTCGCTCCACCGTCTGAACGATGCGCTGTCGGCCGAGAAGCGCCGTGCCGCCGAAGCCGCGCACGCCCTGCGCACGCCAGTGGCCGTGCTGTCCGCACGCCTCGACGCACTGCCGCCCGGCCCCGTCACCGAGCAGCTTCGTGCCGATGTCGTCGCGCTGTCGCGAACGGTTCGCCAGGTGCTGGCCTCGGTAAGCTCCGACGCTCTGCAGGTCGACGAGGCCCGACGCGCCGACCTCGGATCGGTGGTGTCGCGCGTGGCCGGCGCGCTCGCGGGCTTCGGCGCATCGCGCGAGGTCGAGCTGGCCCTCGACCTGCCGACACAGCCGATCGTCGTCGCTGCCGATCCGGCTGCCCTTGAGCTCGCGCTGTCGAACCTGGTCGAAAACGCCATCGTCCACGGTGGCCCGGGTACGGTGGAGATCACGGTCGGCCCCGGGCCGGAGCTGTGCGTGCGAGACCGCGGGCCGGGCGTGCCGCCCGGCGCGGGGCGCCTGCTGTTCGAGCCCTTCTGGCGCGGGGAGGACGCCGCGCCCGGCGGTGCCGGACTGGGGCTTGCCATCGTCGAACGCGTGCAGCGCGCACAAGGCGGCGAGGTGCTCGTCGAGTCACCGGCCGATGGCGGGGCGGCCTTCCGGCTGCGGTTCAAGCCGGGCTGAAGCCGTCAGGCCGCCGTCAGTCGCATCGTCGATCATGGATCGCTCGAAGGGTGCGCGAATTTCCCGCACCGCACCGCACCGCACGCCACCCGCAACCCGCTGGAGTTCCGTCATGAAGTCCTTCGCTTCCCTTCTTCTTCTCGCCGCCGCGCCGTCGCTGCTGATCGCCGCCGAGCGCATCACCCCGATCGCCGACGCCCAGCGCGGCAGCATGGTGACGGTGCAGGGCACGGTCGAGCGCATCACCGACGAGGACGAGTTCCGCCTCGCCGATGCCAGCGGCAGCATCCTCGTGTACGTCGGGCCGAACTGGGTGCCGGTCAATGAAGGTGAGGCGGTCAGGGTGAATGGATTCGTCGACGACGACCTTGGTCCCCGCGAGATCTATGCCCGCACCCTCACCCGTGCCGATGGCAGCGTCGTGACTTTCGATCGGCGCGACGACTGGTGATGCCCTAGCGTTGAGCGAAGCGCGGCAGCGCCGCCGCCACGTCGCGGAAGGCGGACAGTGCGGCTTCGAGGTGTTCGATGATCTCCTGCTGCAGCACATCCGGCTGCGGCAGGTCATCCAGACGTTCGAGGCTGTCGTCCCTCAGCCAGAACACGTCCAAGCTGGCCTTGTCTCTTGCCACCAGCTGCTCGTAGGGGAAGTAGCGGAATCGCTCGGTTTCCTCGCGCTGGT
>DMHI01000135.1:0-10881 GCA_003449515.1 Lysobacteraceae bacterium
CCCATCGAGCCCGGCTGCGACTGCGGCACCTGCATGGGCGGTTTCACCCGCAGCTACCTGCGGCATCTCGACAAGTGCAACGAGATCCTCGCCTCGATGCTCGCCACCACCCACAACCTGCGCTACTACGTGCGGCTGATGGAGCGCCTCCGCGCGGCGATCGGGCAGGGCCGCTTCGCCGAGTTCCGCGAGGGCTTCTACCGCGCCCGCGAGGCCGGCGAGCCGGCCTGAGCCGCGGGCGTGGCATACTCTACGGCTGTCCGACTGGCTACCTGACGCAAACCCATGTCCCTGCTCGACTTTTTCATCGCCCCCGCCCACGCCCAAGCCGCTGCCGGTGCCGCCGCCGCCCCCAATCCGTGGCTGCAGCTCATCCCGCTGGTCCTGCTGTTCGTGGTGTTCTGGTTCCTGCTGATCCGTCCGCAGATGAAGCGGCAGAAGGAGCACCGCCAGATGGTCGAGAAACTCGCCAAGGGCGACGAGATCGTGACCAGCGGCGGCATCGCTGGCCGTATCGAGGAACTGGGCGAGACCTTCCTCACCGTCGAGATCGCCGAGGGCACGCGCATCCGCCTGCAGAGGGGCGCGATCAACGCCGTGCTGCCCAAAGGCACCTTGAAGTCGCTTTGAGCGACCCCATCACGCCGGCTTCATGCCGGCTTTATGGTCGGCGCCACCGCCGGCCTGAAGTGACGCCATGCTCGAATACGCCCGCTGGAAATACGTCGTCGCGCTGATCGTGCTGCTCGCCAGCACGCTTTACGCGCTGCCCAACCTCTATCCGCAGGACGCGGCGGTGCAGATCACCGCCAACCGCGGCTTCGCGGTGGACGAGGCGCTTGACGCCCGCGTCGAGGGTCTGCTCGCGGAAGCCGGCATCACGCCGAGGTCGGTGGCCAAGGAGGGCGACAGCCTGCTGGTGCGCCTTGACGACGCCGACCAGCTTCGCGCCGCCGAGATGCTGCGGGCGGCACTGGAAGGCGGCTACACCGTCGCCCAGAACCTCGCCTCCACCGTGCCCGGCTGGCTCGACACCGTGGGTGCCCGGCCGATGCTGCTCGGCCTCGACCTGCAGGGTGGCGTGCACTTCCTGCTCCAGGTCGACCAGCAGGCCGCACTCGAGCGCCGCGAGAGCGCGTTCGCCGAGCAGATCCGCGTGGTGCTGCGCGAGCAGAAGATCGCGTCGCAGGAAGTCACCGTGCGGCCCACCGACGTGCTGGTGCGGCTGTCACGCGAGGAAGACCTTTCGGACGCCATTGCCGCCGTGGCGGTCGACGCGCCCGAACTGGCACTCGAGCCGCTGCGCGGCGCCTCCGGCCCGGGCTTCGTCGCCCGCATCCCCGAGGCCACGCTGGACATGCTGCTCACCGAGGCGATCAACCAGAACGTCGCCATCCTGCGCAACCGCATCAACGCGCTGGGCGTGGCCGAGCCGATCGTGGCGCGCCAGGGCGAATCACGCATCGTCGTGCAGCTTCCGGGCGTGCAGGACACCGCACTCGCCAAGCGCGTGATCGGCGCGACCGCCACGCTCGAGTACCGCGCCGCCCTGCTCACCGGGCCCGAGGCCATCGAGGCCGAGCGCACCGGCCGCGTTCCGCCCGAGGGCCGGCTCTACTACCTGCGCGAGCGCGATGCCAACGGCAACCGCATCCCGGTGGTGCTGGCCAAGCGCGTGATCGCCGCCGGCGACCAGCTCGTCGCCGCGACGTCGATCACCGACCAGGAAACCGGTACGCCCGGCGTATCGGTCACGCTGAACGCCTCGGCGGGTCAGCGCATGTTCGACTTCACCTCGCAGAACGTCGGCAAGCCGATGGCCGTGGTCTACATCGAGCGCGTGCCGGAAGTGCGCATCGTCGACGGCAAGGAGGTGCGCAGCACCCGCGTGACCGAAGAGGTGATCAGCGTCGCCACCATCCGCGGCGTGTTCAGCCGGCAGTTCCAGACCACCGGCCTCGAGAGCCAGCAGGAAGCCCAGCAGCTCGCCCTGCTGCTGCGCTCGGGCGCCCTGGCGGCACCGATGGAGTTTGTCGAGGAGCGCATCATCGGCCCGTCGCTCGGCGCCGAGAACGTGGAGCGCGGCCTGCTCACCATCGCCGCCTCGTTCCTGCTGGTGCTGGTCTTCTTCGTCGTCTACTACCGGACCTTCGGCCTGATCACGAATATCGCCCTGCTGCTCAACCTGCTGATGCTGGTGGCGGTGATGTCGGTGTTCGGTGCCACGCTGTCGCTGCCCGGCCTGGCCGGCATCGCGCTGACGGTGGGCCTGTCGGTCGATGCCAACGTGCTGATCAACGAACGCATCCGCGAGGAACTCAGGGCTGGCAACACGCCGCTGTCGTCGATCGCCACCGGCTACGAGAAGGCCGCCGGCACCATCGCCGATGCCAACGTCACCGCCCTGCTGGCCGGTATCGCGCTGTTCGTGTTCGGCACCGGCCCGGTCAAGGGTTTCGCGCTGTCGCTGATCATCGGCATCCTGACATCGATGTACACCGCGGTGTCGGTGTCGCGCGGCGTCGCCACCCTCATCTACGGTCGCCGCCGCAAGCTGGCCGGCCTGGCCATCTGACCGGAGTTCCCGCTGTGTTCCGCCTGATTCCGTTCGATACCAACTACGACATCCTCCGCTGGCGCAAGCCGGCGCTGGTCATCGCCTTCGCGCTGATGGTCGCGGCCTTCGTGCTGATGCCGCTGAAGGGCTTCAACTTCGCGCTCGACTTCACCGGAGGCACGGTCGCCGAGCTGCAGTTCGAGCAGGCGCCCGACCTCGAGGACGTGCGCGCCCGGCTCGAGGCCAATGGCTACAGCAACCCGGTGGTGCAGACCTTCGGCTCGGCGACCGACATCATCGTCCGTCTGCAGCCCGGAGCCGCCGGCGTCGGCGACGCCGCCTCGGCCGAGGCCGCCAGTGCCACCGGCGGAGCGATCGCCGAACTGCTCGGCGAGCCCGGCAACGCCGTCACCGTGGTGCGTTCCGATTTCGTCGGTCCGCAGGTGGGCAAAGAGCTCGCCACCAATGGCGTGCTGGCGCTGTTCTTCGTGGTGGTCGGCTTTCTGGTCTACATCACCTTCCGCTTCGAGTGGAAGTTCGCGGTGGCCGCCATCATCGCCACCCTGCACGACATCGTGCTGGTGCTCGGCTGGTTCGCGCTCACCCAGCACGAGTTCGACCTGATCGTGCTGGCCGGCGTGCTGTCGGTGATGGGTTACTCGATCAACGACACCATCGTGGTGTTCGACCGCGTGCGCGAGAACTTCCGTACCCTGCACAAGATCGACGCGCGCGAAGTGCTGAACCGTTCGGTCAACCAGACGCTGTCGCGCACCATCATCACCTCGCTGGTCGCCCTGCTGACGGTGATCGCGCTGTACGTCAATGGCGGTTCGAGCCTCGAGGGCATGGCCGAGGCGCAGATGATCGGCATCGTCGTCGGCACGCTGTCGTCGATCTTCGTGGCCTGTCCGCTGCTGCTGTGGCTCAACGTCACCAAGCAGGACCTGCTGCCGAAGGCGAAGGATCTCGCCGAGCTCGAGCGCCGGCCCTGACCGGGCGGCGCCGTTGAACGGTGTGCCGCTCAGCCCGCCGCGTCGGGCTTGAGCGGCGGCGGCGCGAAGCTGGCCAGCCAGCCGGATTCCTGCACGGCCTTCTGCACCGCATCGACCACCTTCATCGGCCCGGCGATGCACTGGCCCTCGAACAGGAACTTCTCGCTGCGGCCCCTGAAGTCGCAGGTGCGTCCGCCGGCCTCGCGCACCATCAGAACGCCAGCGGCGATGTCCCAGGCCTTGACGCCGGCTTCGACGTAGCCGTCCGAGCGGCCCGCCGCGACCCAGGCGAGATCCAGCGCGGCCGAGCCGGTGCGACGCACGTCCTCGGCGTTCTCGAGCAGCATTTCGATGCACTTCAACTGCGGACCGATGCGCTTGCGCTCCCGCGGCGGGAAGCCGCTGATCAGCATGGCTCCAGCGATCTCGCGGGCCGGATTGAGTCGGATGCGACGGTCGTTGAGCACCGCGCCAGCGCCGCGCGAGGCAGTGAACAGTTCGTTGCGGATCGGGTCGTAGATCACCGCGTCGATCGGCTCGCCGTTGTCGACCAGCGCGATCGACACGCAGAAATGCGGAATCCCGCGCAGGTAGTTCGAGGTGCCGTCGAGCGGATCGACGATGAAGGTGTAGCGGCCCTTGCCGGTCTGGCCGCTCTCTTCGCCGAGGATGGCGTAGTCGGGGTAGGCGCGCTTGAGCTCGCGTATGATCTCGCGCTCGGCGAGGCTGTCCACCTCGCTGGCGTAATCCTGGTGGGCCTTCTCGACAACCTTGAGGCTTTCGAGGCGCGACATGTTGCGCAGCAGGACGCCACCCGCGGCACGCGCGGCCTTGACCATGACATTGACGACAGGGTTCTGCATGCGCTGCCCGCCTCTTTCCGCTGGATTGTGTGAAGAACGTGGACGCGGTCGGTGCCGAGCCGGCGCGGAGTCTACCCGATTCGTGGAGAGCAACCTTGCGCGCGCTTGAACCGGTGCGGATGGTGCTGGTGGGTACCCAGCACCCGCGCAACATCGGTTCGTCGGCCCGGGCCCTGAAGGCGATGGGCTTCGGTGCGATGCACCTCGTGGCACCGGAAAACTTCCCGCACGTCGATGCCAGTGCGCTGGCCGCCGGTGCCGATGACCTGCTTGATGGCGCGCGGATCACCGCCACCCTCGCCGAGGCCGTGGCCGGCTGCACGCTGGTGCTCGGCAGCACGGCGACCCAGCGCGCGGTGCCGATGCCGGAACTGACCCCGCGCGAGGCCGCCGCACGATTGCTTGAAGCGTCGCGCCACGGCGACGTCGCGCTGGTGTTCGGGCCCGAGCGCACCGGGCTGGAGAATGCCGAGCTGCAGCTCTGCCACGCCTCGGTGTGCATCCCGACCGATGCGGATTTCAGCTCGCTGAATCTTTCGCAGGCGGTTCAGGTGCTGGCCTACGAGTTGCGCCTCGCGGCGATGGCGGAAGAGGGCGTCGAGGCCGCACGCGCGCCGCTCGATGGCCGTCGTCCGGCCACCCACGACGAGATGGAGCGCTTCTTCGCCCACCTCGACGAGGCGCTGCACGCCATCGACTTCCACAAAGGCCGTACCGGCACCACGGTGATGCGGCGGCTGCGCCGGCTGTTTTTGCGCGCCGCGCCCGACGAGCGCGAAGTGCGCGTGCTGCATGGCATCCTCGCCGATGCCCAGCGCATGGCCCGGCTTGCCGCGCGCGATGGTGCGTCCTGAGCCCTCGCGGCCGCCGCGACCGGCGTTCCGTGGCACACTGCACCAGCTTCTGGCGACCAAGATTCGGGATGGACAGGCGGTTCCGGTTCCACGCACTGCTGGTGATCCTGATCTGCGCGCTCGCTGGGCCGGCAGGCGCCGATCCGGGCGTTCTCGTGCTGGGGCGCATCAGCGACGACCCGCAGAGGCATCACGGCCAGCTCAGGCCCTTGCTGGATTACGTGGTGCCGCGGATGGCCGATGTCGGCATCCGCGAGGGACGCATCCTGATGGCCCCCGACGCCTCGCGGATGACCAGCTACCTGCGCCATGGCCGGGTCGACTGGGTCACCGAGACGGCATCGACGGGATTGACCTTGATGGCGCGCGCCGGGGCCACCGTGCTGCTGCAGACCGAACGCGACGGCGTGCGGCGCTACCACTCGGTGCTGTTCGTGCGCGACGACTCGCCGGTGCGCACCGTGCACGACCTGCGCGGCCGCCGCATCGCCCTGCAAAGCCCGGCCTCGACCAGCGCCTACCTGTTGCCGGCCATCGCCCTCCTTGACGCCGGCGTGCCGATGGAGATCCTGCCATCGCCGGCTGATCGGCCACGGGCGGACGGCGTGGGATACGTGTTCGCGAATACCGAGGGCAACATCGCCACCTGGGTGCTGAAGGGCGTCGTCGACGCCGGCGCCTTCAGCGATGTCGATCTGGAACGGATGCGCGGGCGCGACCCGCGCGCGGCGGCGCTGCGCGTGGTGGGCATCAGCCGATCGGCGCCACGGGCGCTGGAGATCGTGCGTGGCGATCTCGATCCGCGCGTGCGGGCGCGGCTGCGCCAGGTGCTGCTCGAAGCCGCCAGCGATCCGCAGGCGGGGCCTGCCTTGCAGCGATTCTTCGGTACCACCGGGTTCACGGTGCCCACCGAGGGCGATGCCGCCGCGCTGGCGGTGCTGGCCGAGGCGGCGCGGCGCACGCGCGAGGCCATCGAATGACGCTGCGCTGGACGCTGCGCGCACAGATGGTCGCCTGGGTGGCGCTGAGCACCGTCGCCATCGCGCTGGTGCTGGGGGGACTGGTCTGGCGCGAGCAGCGCAGCTTCGCGGCGATACGGGCCGGCGGCGATGCGCTGGTGCTCGACGTCGTCCGCCACGGCCTGCAGGAGCGCGGTGCGGGGCTTGCCGCGCAACTGGCGAGCGCGGTGGCCAATCCGCTGTATTTCCTCGATCTCGACCGGATCGGCGAGTACGTGCTCAACACCGCCGGGCAGGCCGATGTGGCTTACGTGCTGGTGGCCGACGCCTCGGGCCGCATCATCCACGATGGCAGCCGCGACATCGTGCGCTTCGGCGAACCGATGCCGGTGCTCGAGGGCGGTACCGCCGCCACCGACCAGCGCCTGGGCGCGGTGTGGGCCGATGGCCTGTTGCATCTCAGCACGCCGGTGAAACTGGGTGAGCAGCGCATCGGCTGGGTGCGGCTGGGCATGTCGATGGCGGGTGGCGAGCGTGCCGCGCGCTCCTGGGGCCAGACCGTGGAGCGCGGCCTCGCCGCCAACCGCGAGGCGCATGTGGCCTGGCTGATCGGCAGCCTCGGATTGCTCGGCGCGCTCGGACTGCTGGGCCTGTACCTGCTGCGGCTGCGGGTACTCAATCCGATCCGCACGCTGGCCGCCGCCGCCGCCGCGGTGGAGGCCGGCCGCTACGCCGAGGCCCGCGCACTGCGCGCCGGCGACGACGAGATCGGCGATCTCACCCGCGTGTTCGCCCGGATGGCCGACTCGGTCGCGCGCCACGAGCGCGACATCCGCCGCATCGCCTACACCGATCCGCTCACCGGCCTCGGCAACCGGCTGGCGCTGAGCGAGTCGCTGGAGTCGCGCCTGCTCACCCTGCAGGCCAGCAGCGGCGAACTGGCCCTGATGTTCATCGACCTCGACGACATCAAGCGCGTCAACGACACCCTCGGCCACCATGTCGGCGACGAGATGCTGGTGGAGGTGGCGTCACGCATCCGTCGCGCCTGCGAGGACGAAGCCATCGACACCGCCGAGCTCGCGCGCTTCGGCGGCGACGAGTTCGTGGTGCTGTTTCCGGGTGCCGATGCGCGCCGCCGCGCCGAATCGCTGTCGCGCCGGCTGCTTGCCGCCATCGCCGAGCCGATGGCGCTGCGCGAGCGCGACCTCGTGGTGTCGGCATCGATCGGCATCACCGTTTTCCCGGACGATGCCGCCTCGGCTTCGCAGATGGTCAAGAACGCCGATATGGCGATGTACCAGGCGAAGTCGGCGGGCAAGGGCTGCGTGCGCTTCTACTCGCGCGCGTTCGACGAGGAGGTCGAGCGTCGCGTCCGCCTCGAACACGACCTGCGCGGCGCGTGGGACCGTGGCGAGATCAGCCTCGCTTTCCAGCCGGTGTTCGACCTCGTCGACGGTCGCGCGGTGGGTGCCGAGGCCCTGCTGCGCTGGACCCACCCCGAGCTTGGGCTGGTGCCTCCGGCGATCTTCATCGGCATCGCCGAGGAGAGTGGTCAGGTCGATGTGATCGGCCGCCGCGTGCTCGAGGAGGCGATGCGCGTGGCGATCGGTTGGAGCGCCGGCGGCGCGGGTCGGGCGCCCTTCGTGGCGATCAATGTCTCGCCGCGCCAACTGGCGCTTGGCGATCTGACCGAGTCGGTGGAGACGGCGCTGCGCGCCACCGGACTGGCGCCATCGCGCCTGCACCTCGAGCTCACCGAAACCGCGATCCTGCGCGATGAAGCGCGGGCCACGGCGGCCTTCACCCGCCTGCGTGCGCTTGGCGTTGGCGTCTGGCTGGATGATTTCGGCACCGGCTTCTCGGGCCTTTCGCATTTGCGCCGGGTGCCGGTCGATGGCGTCAAGATCGACCGCAGCTTCATCACCGACCTGCTGCGCGACCCGAACGACCTCGCACTCACCACCGGCGTCATCGCCATGGCGCATTCGCTCGGCGTGACCGTGGTGGCCGAGGGCATCGAGAACGAAGGCCAGCACGATCTGCTGCGCGAACGTGGCTGCCCGCTGGGCCAGGGCTTCTACCTCGGCCGACCGCTGCCGGCCGACGAGGTGGCGCGGCTGTTCGGTTGAACGCCGGCCGATGCCGGGCCGTGCTCAGAACCAGCGTGCGATCCGATCGACCAGCGCCAGCAGCCCGTTGGCCACGTCGTCGACGAACAGGCTGATCAGCAGGAGTTGCAGGGCGCCCAGCGCCCACGCCAGCAGCATGGTGATGCCGTCGCGCTCGATGAGCGCAACCGCGAACACCATCAAGGCCAGGCCGAACGGGTAGTTGGTGAGCGGGATCGGCAGGGCCAGCACCGCGCCAAGCACCACCAGCAGGGCGCCGGTGCAGGCTTTCGCGGCACCATGGTCGATCATCGGCTGCCAGCGCGGCCGGCTGATGCGCTCCAGCCAGGCCAGCGGCCGCGCCAGCCGCACCCGCAGGCGCTCGATCGCCGCGGTGGAGACCGGGCGGCGCTGCAGCCAGCGCGGCAGCCACGGGTGTTCGGCCTGGAGCATGAGCTGCAGGCCCATCAGCGAGACCAGTGGGCCACTGACCGCGCCAGCGCCGGCCGGCAACGGCAGGAAGGCCGGCAGCAGCGCGACCAGCAGGAACACGCCGAAGGCGCGTTCGCTGAAGGCGTCGAGCAACTCGCCGAGCGGCAGCGTGCCGGGGTGGTCGCGGGCGATCCGCTCGAAAAGTCCGCGGGTGGAAAGCGCATCGTGCATGGCGCAGTCTGCGGGGCCGGGCGTGACCGTCGGCTCAATCGCCGCGCGGTCGCTCAGGCGCCGTCGCCCTCGTCGAGGGCCAGCCGTGCGACCAGCAGCTTGTCGATACGCGCGCCGTCGCGATCGACCACCTCGATGCGCCAGCCCTGCCAGGCGAAGTGCTCGCCGGTCTCGGGGATGCGGCCGAAGTGCGCCACCACCATGCCGGCGATGGTGTGGAAGTCGTGCTTGTCCTCACCGGGCAGCGCGCCCACGCCCAGCAGCTCGCGGGTGTCGTCGCCGGGCAGGCGGCCGTCGACCAGCCAACTGCCGTCGTCGCGTTGCACCAGCAGCGGCTCCTCGTCGCTGGCCTCGTGTGCGGCCTGTCCGCGCCCGATCACCGCGCCGAGCAGGTCGCTGGCGGTGACCGAGCCGACCACCTCGCCGTATTCGTCGACCACCAGCGCCATCGTCTGCTGTTCCTCGCGCAGGATCTCGAGCAGGCGCATCGCCTGGGTCGAGGCGGAGACGAACAGCGCCGGCTTCATCGTCGCGAACAGATCGACCGCCCCGCCCTGGCCGAGACGGCCGGTGAGGCTCTTGACCTCGAGGATGCCGAGCACCTCGGCATCGCTGCCGCGGTAGACCGGATAGCGCGAGTAGGGCGTCTCGCGCATGGTGGCGAGGTTCTCCTCCAGCGGCGCGTTGGCATCCAGCCAGACCACGCGCGTGCGCGGCGTCATCAGGCTGGCCGCGCTGCGGTCGCCGAGACGAAGCACACGGTTCACCATCGCCTGCTCGTCGGCGTCGATCACGCCCTGCTCGTGACCCTCGGCCACCAGCAGGCGGATCTCCTCTTCGGTGACACGATCGCCATCGGCGCCGTCGGCGCGCAGCAGCCGCAGCAGCAGCCGCGTCGAGGCCGCCAGTGTCGCGACGAAGGGCCGCGCGACGCTGGTCATCACCCCCATCGGGATGGCGACGAGGCTGGCGATGCGCTCGGGGTAGAGCGTGGCGATGCGCTTCGGCACCAGTTCGCCGAACACCACCGAGCCGTAGAGGATCAGCGAGAAGCTCACCGCGTAGGCGATCCAGCCGGCCCACTGCGCGTCCAGCCCCACCCCCGCCAGCGCCGGCGTCAGCCGATCGGCGAAGGTCTCGGCACCGAAGTAGCCCAGCAGCAGGCCGAGCAGGGTGATCCACACCTGCACCGACGACAGGAAGCCCTCGGGGTGCTCGGCGAGTTCGAGCGCCTTGCCGGCTCCCCGGCTTTCCTTGGCGAGCTGCCTGAGCCTGCCCTTGCGCGAGGTCATCACCGCCATTTCGGACATCGCGAAAAAACCATTCGCGAGCACGAGCACGAGGACGACGAGGAATTCGAGCATGTCAGGCGGGCCCCTGTGCCCGGTGCGCGGTCACAGCAGGTCGCCGCCGGCCGACAGCAGCCGCTCCATGCGGTCGCCTTGGCCGCCGATCTCCAGCACCAGCCGGTCGAGCTCGGCGCCGTCGAGGGTGGCGTAGGGGCGGTTCTCGCAGAGTTGCAGGTAGGGCACGCCGTCGAGCTCGCCGATGGCCAGCCAGCCGACGCGCGAGTGCCAGTTGTAGGCCAGCATCCGCCGCGCATCGATGCCGGTGATCGGCGCGATGATGGTGCTGGCGCGCAGGACGCGCCGGCCGTCGTCGTCCTCGAGTTCGGCGAGGAACACGCTCTGGTGGCGCTTGCCGCTGTCGAGCGAGAGCTCCGCGCAGAGCACATAGGGCTCGCTGGTGGTGACGCGGTAATGGGCCTGCACGTGGCCGCGGATCTGTTCGAAGTTCTGCATCGGGTCATCCTCTCAAGCCGGTATGGTAGCGCCATGACCGCCAGCGCATCCGCCAGCGCATCCGCGAGAGCGTCCGC
>DMHI01000135.1:11213-12258 GCA_003449515.1 Lysobacteraceae bacterium
TCCGCGAGAGCGTCCGCCCGGGCGATCCTCGACGCCGTGCGGGCCATCCCGGCGGGCGAGACGCGCGGCTACGGCGAGGTGGCGCTTTCCGCCGGGTTTCCGCGCGGTGCGCGCCGGGTCGCGCGCGTGCTGGGCGAAAACACCGATCCGCACCTGCCCTGGCATCGCGTGCTGCGTGCGGATGGCCGCATCGCGCTGCCGGCGGGCAGCGCCGCCGCCGCCGAGCAAGTGGCGCGGCTGCGCGCCGAGGGCGTGGTGGTCGAGGACGGCCGCGTGCGCGCGGCGCGAAGGCCGGCCCGGCACGCCCTCGACGCCCTGCTGTGGGCGCCAGCGCCGCCGGCTATCATCCGCCGACCGAAATGACGCCGAGGCGCCCGTGCCGAGACTTCCGCCCGCCACGCTCTACCTGCTCTGGATCCTGACCGGCGCCTTCCTGCTGCAGTGGGTCACTGGTGGTGGTGAAGGGCCGGTGGGCAGCCCGCTCGTGACCTGGCTGGCGCTGTGGCCGATCGGCAGCGAGGGCCTCGATGGTGGCGGCTTCCTGCCCTGGCAACTCGTGACCTACGCCGCCCTGCACGGCGATTTCATCCATCTGTTCTTCAACGCCTTCATGGTCTGGATGATCGGTGCGCCGCTCGAGGCACAGTGGGGCACGCGCCGCTACGTGCAGTTCGCGCTGGCCTGCATCATCGCGGCCGGGCTGGTGCATCTCCTGTGCACGCTGTTCGGCCTGTTTCCCTCCGGGCCGACGCTCGGCATATCCGGTCTCGCCTACGGGCTGCTGCTCGCGTTCGGATTGATGTTCCCCGAACAGCGGGTGATGCTGCTGATCCCGCCGGTGCCGATCAAGGCCAAGTACCTGGTGCTGATCCTCGCCGGTCTCGCCCTGTTCTTCGGCCTGGCCGCGCCCGGTGGCATCGCGCATTTCGCCCACCTGGGCGGCATGCTCGGTGCGTGGCTGATGCTGCGCTACTGGCGCGGCGATCCGCCGTTCGGCCGGCGTCGTCCGGGCCTGCGGCCGGTGCGCTGAGCCGCGCACGCACCA
>DMHI01000135.1:12632-14298 GCA_003449515.1 Lysobacteraceae bacterium
CCGCGCGAGCGCAGCGGCTGCCCTACCGCCGCAGCAGCAGGAAATCCGGGCTGGTCACCAGCCGCACCGCGTCGAGCCGCGGGCGTGCGCCCGGCAGCGCGGCGAGCAGCGCGTCGCGCTCCTCGCGCAGGGCCTGCACATCGGCCGCGCTGACCGCCGGATTCACCCGCGCGAGTGACTCGAGCCGAGCGATCTCGCTGTCGAGTCGCGCCTGCACGGCCGCAGCGGCAGTGGCGACCACCGCAGCGGCATCGCGTCGGGCCGCGGTCTCGCAGGCCCCGAGCATCGGCGGCACCAGGCTGGCCAGCACCTTGCGCATCGGCGTGAGATCGAACGGCCGATCGCCGGCCTTGGCCACCGAATCGGCGTCGGCGACGAAGCCATCGCGGCGCTGCAGGCGGGTGTCGACCACCATCCGCAGCGGTGTGGGCGGCAGGAAGCGCGCCACGTCGAGCCTGGCATCGGCGATGCATTCGAGCACGTAGACCGCCTCGAGCAGCGCGGTGCGTGGCGGCAAGGTGTCGTCGATCAGCAGGCAGGCGTTGCCGAGTTCCGACGACAGCATCAGGTCCTGCGCACTCTGGACCAGAGGATGGTCGGCGCGCAGGTAGAGCAGGTCGTCGCGCGCCAGCGCCACGCGGCGGTCGCAGGTGGCCTCGCGGGCGCCGCCCTTGAGGGCATCGAAGCCGTCGACGGTGAGGTATTCCGGGTCGAGCAGCACGCGCCCGCCGCCCAAGGGCTCGTGGGTGATGCCGAAGGCCTCCAGCAGCTCGAGCATCGACTCCTGCGTGATGGCATCGGCGTCGTCGTCGGCCAGCGCGGCCCGCAGCGTGTCGGCCTCGGCGCGTTGGCTGGCGCGCTCGAGCAGGCGGTCGCGGCCGCGGGCGATCTGCTCCGACAGCTTGGCGTGATCGCGGCGGGTGGCGGCCAGCAGGGCGTCGAGTGCGGGCTCGCGGCCGATCGGGTCGGCTTCGGCCAGTGCCACCAGTTCATCGACACAGCGGCGCAGCAGTTCACGCCCGTCCGGCACCACGGCGCGGAACGCGTCGAGGCCCTCGTGGTACCAGCGCAGCAGCACTTCCTGCGCACTGCTGGCGACGGCAGCGGCGTGGAGGTGCACGTCGCCGGGCTGACCGATGCGGTCGAGCCGGCCGATGCGCTGTTCGAGCATGTCGGGGTGCAGCGGCAGATCCCAGAGCACGAGGTGCTGGGCGAACTGGAAGTTGCGGCCTTCGGCACCGACCTCCGAGGCGATCAGCACGCGCGCGCCATCCGGGTCGGCGAAGTAGGCGGCGTTGCGGTCGCGCTGCAGCAGGTTCATGTCCTCGTGGAAGCGCGCCACCGCAAGCCCGGAGCGCAGCCGCAGGGCTTCTTCCAGCGCCTGCACCTTGGCGCGCGAGCGGCACAGCACCAGCGCCTTCTCGCCGCCGAGTGCGTCGAGCGTCTGCAGCAGCCAGTCCAGCCGCGGGTCGCTGGCGTAGTCGTGCACCGGCTCTTCGTCGAGGTCGCCGACCTCGTAGGCGAATTCGGCACGCAGGCGGCCGAGCAGGGCGGCATCGTCGCTGGCGGGCAGCAGGTCGATGTGGGCGATGCGCTGCGGGAAGCCGCCCACCGCGGCGCGGCGGTTGCGCACCATCACGCGGCCGGTGCCGTGGCGATCCACCAG
>DMHI01000039.1 GCA_003449515.1 Lysobacteraceae bacterium
ATCGCCGCGCGGCTCGCCGAACACGCGATCTACGACCTCGTGGCACCGGTGGAACGCGTGACCGGCTACGACGTGCCGATCCCGCTGTTCCGCCTCGAGATGAAGTACCTGCCCTCGGTCGAGAAGATCGTGGCCGCCGCCAAGCGCACGCTCGCCGTGTCCTGACCCGCCACCCCGCGCCGCCGCCCCCATCGCAGGAACCGGACCCATGAGCACCACGCAGATCTTCACCCTGCCCGACCTCGGCGAAGGCCTGCCGGATGCCGAGATCGTCGAATGGCATGTCGCCGTCGGCCAGGTCATCCGCCTCGATGAGCCGCTGGTGTCGATGGAGACGGCGAAGGCCGTCGTCGAGGTGCCGGCGCCCTGCTCCGGCACCCTGCTGCGCGTCGCCGGCAAGGCCGGTGACGTGATCGCCACCGGCGCGTGGCTGGCCGAGTTCGAGCTCGATCCGAGCCTGCCGCAGCGCGCCGCTGGCCACGACACCGGGCATGCGCATGGCGCGGGGGAGGCGCGGGCGTCGACGCCGGTCATCCCGGCACCGACCACCACCGACCGCGACGATGCCGGCACCGTCGTCGGCGCCATGCCCGTCTCGAGCGAAGTCCGCCGCGAGGCGGCGGTCGCGGTGGGTGGCATCAAGGCCGTGCCCGCGGTGCGCGCACTGGCGAAGAAGCTCGGTGTCGATCTCGCGCGCGTCGCGCCGACTGGCGCCGACGGCGTGGTGACGCTGGCCGACGTGAAGCGCGCTGCCGGGCGCAACGAGGCGCGCGTCGATGATCCGCGCGCAGCGAGCGCAGCAACCGCCGCGACCGCGACGCAAGGGCGCGGCCCCATTCCGCAGCCACCGCCGCCGACGGCCTTCGCGCCCTCGCTGGCCGCATCGCCCACTGGCCTTTCCACGCCTCCCTCGCGCACCGCCGACGCCGGCTTCGACATCGACGCGCCGATCCGCGGCGTGCGCCGCAACATGCTGCGCAGCATGGCCGCGGCGCACGCCGAAGTGGTGCCGACCACGCTGATGGACGACGCCGACCTGCACGCGTGGTCGCCGGGCGAGGACATCACCGTCCGCCTCGTGCGCGCACTGGTGGTGGCCAGCGCCGCCGAGCCGGCGATGAACGCCTGGCTCAACGCGAAGGAAGGCACGCTGCGCCGCCACGCCCGCGTCGACGTCGGCATCGCCATCGACCATCCCGATGGCCTGTTCGTCGCCAACCTGCGCCACGCCGACCGCATGGACGCCGCCGGCATGCGCGCCGGCCTCTCGCGGCTGCGCGATGGCCTGAAGGACCGCGCACTGCCGCCCGGCGACCTTGCCGGCTACACGATCATGCTGAGCAACTTCGGCAAGTTCGCCGGCAAGTACGCCACGCCGGTCGTGGTGCCGCCCTGCGTGTGCATCGTCGCCGCAGGCCGGCTGTACCACGGCGTGGTGCCGGTGCTCGGCGGCATCGAGACGCACCGACTGCTGCCGCTGTCGCTCACCTTCGATCACCGCGCGGCCACCGGCGGCGAGGCGGCGCGGTTCCTGAAGGCGCTGATCGACGACCTGCAGCGCGCGCGCTGACGGATTCCAGCAGGGCGCCCCGACGGGGACGAGGCCGTCGGAGCGCCGCTGCTGGCCCCGACGACCGGCTACGGACGGACCAGCGCGGCGGCACGGCGACGCGGCGTCCGCCCGCCGCCGTTGCGCGCGAGCGCCTGCGCGAGCAGGGCCGCGCCGACCATCGCGAAGCCGAGCCAGAACGGCAGCGCCAGCACGAAGGCGAACAGACCGCCGAACACCGCGCAGACGAGCAGCGTGAACAGCAGGACGGCGAGATCGGGGAGGCGGACGGCATTCATGGCGGACTCCAGTGCGGCAACAGGCGATGGACGGGAAGCAAGCTGAGGGGTGCGACGAGGCCGGCGCAGCGCCGGTTCAGCCGCGACGCACGAGGCCGCAGTAGAGGCCCTCGATGGCGAAATCGGCATCCTTCGGCACCTCGATGGGCGCATAGGCGGGGTTGCGCGGCATCAGCAGCAGCTTGCCGCGCCCCTGTTTGAGGCGCTTCACCGTGACCTCGCCATCGATGCGGGCCACGACGATCTGGTTGTTCTCGGCGGCCGGCGTGCGGCGCACGGCGATCAGATCGCCATCGAAGATGCCGTCGTCGACCATCGAATCGCCCTTGACCCGCAGCAGGTAGTCCGGCTGCGGGAAGAACAGCGCGCGGTCGAGCAGGAGCTGGCCTTCGTAGTCGGCCTGGGCGTCGATCGGGCGGCCGGCGGCGACGCGGCCGAGCAGTGGCAGCAACAGCAGGTCGGAGGCCCTGGCCACCGCACCGGCTGCGGAGGTGCCACCCGCGATGCCGGATGCCGGGCCGGTTGTGGCCAGCGGCTCGCCGCTGTCGTCGAGCAGCCGGATCCCGCGCGCGCCCGGCACGAGGCCGATCACGCCCTTCGCCGCCAGCGCCTGCAGGTGGTCCTGCGCGCTGCGCGCCTGGCGGAAACCGAAGGCCTGCGCGATCTCGGCGAGCGTGGGTGGGCGGCCCTCGGCGGCGATGTGCTCGCGGAGGAAGTCGACGATGGCTTGCTGGCGGTCGGTGAGGGTCATGCCACATATTTTTGTGGTTGCGGGCCAAATTGCAAGCCCATTCCCGCACGCCGGTTTCTCACCGGCTGCGACGGTGCAGCCCGCCGCCTTCACATCGGCCGGACGTTTCCCGCACGGCACCTGCATCGCCCGCGGGCCAGCATCCACGCATTATTTCCACGGCCCGGCCTGATGACTGCCCAAGCCCCCTTTGCCGCCGTGCTGGCGGCCGCGCTCGCGCTGCTGCTCCTGCAAGGCTGCGCCAGTGCCCCGAAGCCGCCGACGCGCGGCATCGCCGATGAGCGGCCGATGCAGACCTTGCGCGACGAACCCTTCGCGCAGAGTGAGCGTTTCCTCGATGCCGACGCCGTGCTGGCGGCAAACCGCATCGGCCTGCCGGCGGTGCGGGTGGCTGACGGCGCTGCAGCGGAGGGCATCTCGGCGGCGCAGGCCGCGCTGGTGGCCAACCGTGCCGCACGCGCCACCTGCGCCGGTCTCGCGCGTCACTTCGTGATCGATCCGCAGGTGCCCGAGCTCGCCATCGAACTGGTGGTCACGTCGATCCGCCCCACCTCCGCGGCGGCAGCCGGTGCTTCGGCCTTGCTCGGTGTGTTCGTTCCGGGCCCCTTCCGCCTGCCGGCCGGCCTCGGCGGCTTGGCCGCCGACGCGGCCGTGCGACGCGACGGTGAACCGGTGATGGTGCTGCACTGGGCCGAGGGTGCCGATGCCATCACCGAGGACGCGAAGATCTCGCCGATTGGCGACGCCTACCAGTTGGCCGACGGATTCGCCGACGATGTCGTCGCTGCGCTGGTCGATCCGCGCGGCGACGACGCGCCAGACCGCCCGCGCCTCGATGCGGCCACGCGCGAGGCCAACAGCGCGCTCTGCCTCGCGCGCTTCGGCCGCGCCAGCGTGGCCGGGCGCGGGGTGTCGATCCTGCTGCCGCTGGCACCCGAGGCGATCGACGCCGGGGCGCCGGACGACTCAGGGCTTCCGGCAGCTGCTGAACCCGAAGATCGGGTAGACCGGGCAGAAGCCGACAACGGCGGTCAGTAGCGGCACCACCCCGACCCAGGCCCAGACCGGACCGCCGAAGGCGGCCCAGCCGACGAGGCCGATGCCGACCGTGAGACGCAGGACGCGATCAATACCGCCGACATTGGCTTTCATGGCGCATTCTCCTCGGTTGGGTGCGGCCAGTATCGGCCTGCACGCCGAGCTTGTCATCCGCCGCGCCCACCAGGCATGACCCGGATCAATCCGTGGCGCGCGACCGTGCTGCGGGGCGCGGAAGGCGTTTACGATGCCCGCATGCCGCCACCCCTTGCGCCCGTTCGATCCCGCCGCTCCGGTCCTGTCGTCGCGGCGGGCCCGGTCAGCGTGCTGCTCGTCGCATCGATGCTGCTGGCCGGGTGCGCCGGCGACGGCAACGGCGATGCCGCCGGCACCACGCCGGTGCCGGCAGCGCCCACGCTGGCCCCACTGCCCAACGAGTTCGAGGGCGACTGGCGCGGCGTGCTGCCCTGCACCGACTGCGATGGCATCGAGGTCGAGCTGACGCTGCGGCGCGATGGCGATGGCGCGACGTTCGCGCTCATCGAGCGCTACCTCGCTGCTGACCAGAGCGCCGAGTTCCGCAGCGAAGGCGCATGGCAGGAGGCCCCGTGCGGGCGCGATGGCGAGGCCGGCCTGTGCGTCCTGCTGGTCGATGCCGGGCAGCGGTGGCGCCGCGACAAGGACGGCAGCCTGCAGGCGGTGGACGCCGACGGCCAGCCGATCGATGCCGACGGCGCGCGGCTTTCGCGCCGCTGACGGGCCGGCTCGCACCACTGTCACGGCGCGCTCCGGCCCGGTAGTCTCGCCCGACCATCCGGGGGAGGTGATCGCAGCGATGCGCCTGATGCAAAAGAAGCTGTCGCTGCCGTTCCTGGTGCTGCTGGGGCTGCCGGCGACGGCGATGGGCTTCGCGCTCGCGGTGCAGATCTCGGCGCTGAGTTGGCTGCTGCGCACCAGGTACCAGCTCGACATCCACGAGATCGGCATCGTCTGGGCCGCAGGCCCCTTGGCCGGCATCATCGGCCAGATGCTGATCGGCATCGTCAGCGACAAGGTGTGGTTCTGGGGCGGACGACGGCGGCCGTTCATCCTCATCGGTGGCCTGCTCACCGCGCTGTCGCTGCTGGCCCTGCCCGCGATCGGATTGATCGACAACGCCCTCGGCCTCGACGCCATCCTCGGCGTGTCGATCGCTGTCGCGCTCGCGCTCGATCTGTCGATCAATGTGAGCTTCAACCCGACCCGCTCGATCATCGCCGACGTCACGCCGGAAGGTCCGCAACGCACCGCCGCCTACACCTGGATGCAGACCGTGTCGGGCAGCTTCGGGGTGCTCGCCTACGCCGTCGGTGCCGTGTTCGGCAACATCGTGCTGATCTACTTCGGCGTGGCGCTGGTGCTGCTGTTCTCGCTGCTGCCGCCACTGCTGATCGCCGAGCCGCGGACGCTGGCGGGTACCGGTGGCGGCGACGCAAGCGCGCCGAAACTGGGCCTGATGACCGTGCTGCTGCTGATGCGCCCGCTGTGGCCGTTCGCGCTTTACGCCGTCGTCGCGATGGGCCTGAAGCTCAGTGGCCACGCGCAGCATTCGCTGTGGATCGAGGCGGGCTTCGCCGCGCTGGCCGTGGCTTTCATCGCCCATGCGCTGTTGGAGCCGCAGCCGGCAGCGCACACCGCGCACGAGGACCTGCCGGCCTTCCGCAAGGTGCTCTCGGCGCACGCGCTGTCGTGGATCGGCGTGCAGACCATGTTCGTCTACATGATCGCCTTCGTGCAGCAGCGATTCCCGACGCTCGACGATGCGGCGACCGGCAGCCTGATGGCCTCCGCCTTTCTCGCGCTCAATGCGGTCGGCGCGCTGGTGCCGGCGCTGCTGCTCAACCCGCTGGCGCGGCGCTTCGGCGAAGTGCCGGTGCACGCCGCCAGCCTCGTGCTGATGGCGCTGGGCTTCGCCTTCGTCTATGCCTTCGGCAACACCCCGGAGATGGTCTACGTCGGCATGGCGATCATGGGCCTCGGCTGGGGCGCCATCGTCAGCCTGCCGTTCGCGATCTTCTCGCAGTGCGTGGCCCCGGCGCGCATCGGCCTGTACATGGGCGTGTTCAACCTGAGCGTGGTGTTGCCGCAGCTCGCCGTGAGCCTCGGTGTGGGCATGCTGATCGAACGCCTGCCCGACAAGGGCAGCGTGTTTTTGATCGGCGCGGTGACGGCGGCACTCTCGGCGCTGGCGTGGATGGCGGTGAAGCGCGTGCCGCTGGCCGGCGCGCGGGGCTGAGAAGTGGCGATGCTTCGCGGGCCGCGCCGCATCGTCTGCCTGGTCGAGGAGCCCACCGAGGTGCTGTATGCGCTCGGCGAGCAGCAGCGCATCGTCGGCATCAGCGGCTTCACCGTGCGCCCGCCGCAGGCGCGCCGGGAGAAGCCCAAGGTCAGCGCCTTCACCAGCGCCAAGGTCGATCGGATCCTCGCCCTGAAGCCCGACCTCGCCATCGGCTTCTCCGACCTCCAGGCCGATATCGCCGCCGAACTGGTGCGCGCCGGCATCGAGGTGTGGATCAGCAACCACCGTTCGGTCGCGGGCATCCTCGACTACGTGCGCCGGCTCGGCGCGATGGTGGGCGCGGCGGCGAAGGCCGAGGCCTACGCCGGGGCGCTCGAGCGCGGCGTCGACGCGGTCGCCGCGACGGCCGCCGCGTTCCCGATCCGCCCGCGCGTCTACTTCGAGGAATGGGACGAGCCGCGGATCAGCGGCATCCGCTGGGTGGCCGAACTCGTCCGCATCGCCGGCGGCGATGACATTTTCCCGGAGCTGGCCGCCGAGCCACTGGCCAAGCAGCGGATCCTCGCCAACGACGACGCGATCATCGCCCGCGCCCCGCAGATCGTGTTCGGCTCGTGGTGCGGCAAGAAGTTCCAGCCGGGCACGGTGGCCGCGCGTGCGGGGTGGGAGAACGTCGACGCCGTGCGCGATGGCCAACTGTTCGAGATCAAATCACCGGCGATCCTGCAGCCCGGCCCCGCGGCGCTCACCGATGGTCTGGCGCAGATGCACGCGCACATCGCGCGCTGGGTGGCGGTGCGGCGCTGATCGCGTCGCCGCACCGCGGATCAGTCGGCTTCGGCAAACACGGCCAGCGACGCCAGCACCTCGGCGAGCTCGACGCTCTCCTCGAGGCGGCCGACCACCGCATCGGCGAGGCGCAGCACGCGCCCGGCGTCGTGCACCAGCGCCGCGCCATCGGCCTTCAGGCGAGCGATCAGCGCGCCCGCATCCTTCGGCGACGCGTGCCCCTCGCTCTGCACCAGCACGCGGCCGTCAGCGTGCACCAGCTTGAAGTAGAAGCGGCCGTCGTTCTCGCGGTACTGCTTGAAGGTGGGAAGCCGACTTGTGGCGCCCTTGCCCGACGCATTGACGTTTTCGGAGCCCTCACCGTGAACGATCACCGGTGTCGTCAGCGGCCGCAGGCCCACCGCCGCGCGCAGCTCGCGCAGCAGCGGGGTGGCGATGGCGCGCGCCTTCGCCGCGCCGGCCTGCAGCGTGGCCTCGATGTCGGCGGGCTTGGCCATCAGGCCCTCGTAGCGCTCGCGCAGCGGAGCGAGCTGGCCGTCAAGCAACTCGAACAGCGCCTGCTTGGCTTCGCCCCAGGCGAGGCCGCCGCGCAGCGCGGCGTGCATCGCCGCCGCCTGCGTCTCATCAGCAAACGCGCGGTACAGCGTGAACAGGTGGGACGCATCCGGGTCTTTCGCCTCACCCGGCGCGCGCGAGTCGGTGACGATCGAAGCGACCAGACGCTTCAGCTCCGCGGGCCCGGCGAACAGCGGGATGGTGTTGTCGTAGCTCTTGCTCATCTTGCGGCCGTCGAGGCCGGGCAGCGTGGCCACCTGCTCCTCGATCACCGCCTCCGGCAGCACGAGGTGCTCGCCGTAGGTGTGGTTGAAGCGCGCGGCGAAATCGCGCGCCATCTCGATGTGCTGGACCTGGTCGCGGCCCACCGGCACCTTCTGCGCCTTGAAGGCGAGGATGTCGGCGGCCATCAGCACCGGGTACATGTACAGCCCGGCGGTCACGCCGGCATCGGCGTCGTCGCTGCTCGCCGTGTTCGCGTCCACCGCCGCCTTGTAGGCGTGCGCGCGGTTCAGCAGGCCCTTGCCGGCCACGCAGGTCAGGAACCAGGTCAGCTCGGTGATTTCCGGGATGTCGGACTGGCGGTAGAACCCCACGCGGTCGGGATCGAGCCCGCAGGCCAGCCAGGTCGCCGCGATCTCCAGCGTCGAACGCTGCACGCGCGCCGGATCCTGCACCTTGATCAGGGCATGGTAGTCGGCGAGGAAGTAGAAGCTCTCGGTGCCGGGCTGGCGGCTGGCGGCCACCGCGGGACGGATGGCGCCGGCGTAGTTGCCGAGGTGCGGGGTGCCGGAGGTGGTGATGCCGGTGAGGATGCGGACAGGAGCTCTCATGCCGCGATGTTAACAATCGCGGCGCACCGCCGCCCCGACCGCCCCACCCCGGGCGCGGCCAGCGGCAACCTCAGTTGCGGGCTTCCTCGGCTTCGCGCGTGACCACCTCACCGGCCTTCTTCACGTCCTTGCCGATGCCGGAGATCGTGTTGCAGGCGGTCAGCGCGAACAGGGCCAGGGCGGCGAGGACAAGCAGTCGGGTCTTCATGGTGGGGGTCCTTAGGGGCGGCGGCCCAGTCTAGCGCCAGGCTGGCGGAAGGCGGAGCAGCGGACGCAGGGCGTCGGCAGCGATTCAGTCGCGCATCAGGGTCGATTTGCCGAACAGGCTCTCGACCAGATCGACCGCCAGCCGCGCGGTCTTGTTGTGCTCATCGAAGGCGGGGTTCAGCTCGACGATGTCGAGCGAGCCCATCCGGCCGGTGTCGGCGATCATTTCCATGACGAGCTGGGCCTCGCGGTAGTTCGGGCCGCCCGGCACCGTGGTGCCCACGCCCGGCGCGATGCCGGGGTCGAGGAAGTCGACGTCGAAGCTGACGTGCACGTGGGTGTCGGCGTCGATGCCGGCCAGCGCCTCGTCCATCGCCCGCTTGATGCCGACCTCGTCGATGTAGCGCATGTCGTAGATGTCGAGGCCGTATTCCTTGACCAGCGTCTTCTCGCCGGCATCGACCGAGCGGATGCCGATCTGGCGGATCACCTCGGGCGTGATCGCCGGCGCGCTGCCGCCGAGGTGGGTGAGTTCCTTGGGTCCGAGGCCGCACAGGCAGGCCACCGGCATGCCGTGGACGTTGCCGGAGGGCGTGACCTCGCAGGTGTTGAAGTCGGCGTGGGCGTCGAGCCAGATCACCCGCAGCGTCTTGCCCACGCGACGGCACCAGCGCGCCACCGCGGTGATGCTGCCGAGGCCCAGGCAGTGATCGCCGCCCATCAGCACCGGCAGGTGGCCGGCATCAAGCTCGGCCTCGACGGCGCGCATCGCCGCGAGGTTCCATTCGACCACCTGCGGCAGGTGGCGGTAGCCGTTCAACGGCGGCAGCCACGGGTTCATCGGGCCGCTGAGGTTGCCGCGATCCTCGACCGTGACCCCACGGGCGCTGAGGGCCGCGGCGATACCGGCAACGCGCAGGGCCTCCGGGCCCATCACCGCGCCGCGGTGGCCGGCGCCGATGTCGGTGGGCGCACCGATGAGGGCGACGGTGGGGAATCGTCCCATGCTCAACTCCAGTCGATCTGCGTCGTCGTTCGGCCGGACGGCGCTTACGGCGGAGATGGTGCCGACAGTCCGGATCGAACGGACGACCTACCGCTTACAAGGCGGTTGCTCTACCAGCTGAGCTATGCCGGCGCTGGGTGCGCAGTCTAACCGACCGCTGCAGCGGCCAGTGGCGCGCCGCGCCACCGGACTCAGAAACAGGGGATCGGTCGCGCCTGCCAATCGCCGGCGCCCAGCGGCGTGCGCCAGTCGTAGTCGGGGGCCACGGCAATCTCGAGCCACCACTGCGGGCGGTCTTCGCTGGCGGTTTCCATGACGGCCTCGATGCCGAGGGCCTTCACTTCGGCCAGCCGCGCTTCGGCGTTCGTCTGCTCGCGGAACAGCCCGAGCGACACGGTGTTCTCGCCGGGGCCGGCGGTGACGACGTAGTAGTCGCGGATGCCCTGCGCCGCCAGCGCGCGAGCCCTCGCCAGCGCCTCGGCACGACTGGCCGCTGCGGGCACATGGACGCGCCAGCCGCGCGAGCTCTGCACCTGCGCCTCGCGGTATTGCAGCCTGCCGACGCCAGCACCGAGCGCGTCGACCGCCCGCCGCAGGGCCGAAGGCGTGTCGAACGGACCCACCGACAGGCACACCGGGGCCACGGTCATGCGGGTGGGGGCGACCGCGAGTTCCGCCGAAGCCGGCAGGGCTTCGACTTCCGCCTCGGCCAGCAACACCAGCCCCGGCACGCCGGGATCGGTGGCTGGCGGCGGCTCGACGCGGGTCGGCACGTGCAGGCCCCACCACAGCGCGGCGGCGAGGTTCAGGCAGAGGAGGACGATCAATGCACCGCGCGAGAGCATGCGCGCAGTGTAAAGGCTCAGCGCAGGGCGTCGGCGTAGCGATGCAGGCCATCGAGCACGAGGGTGTCGCTCACCGTCACCTCGGTGCGCAGCCGGCGTGCCAGCGGATCGGCATAGCGCAGCGCATCACCGCCGGCGACCAGCAGCATCGGCGGGCCGGCCAGCGTCGCACAGGCGTCGTCCCAGGCTGCGAGCACCAGGCCAAGGGCCTGCCGGTGCGCGGCGGCGGCGACGGCGTCCGGGGTATCGGTGGCGAACGCGACGCGCGGATCGCCTTCGCCACGATCGAGCGCGGCAAACCGCTCGCGCAGCGCCTCGGCCGCATGCGCCTCGGCGATGCCGACCAGTCCGCCGCGGTGGCAGCCCGCGCCGTCGAGCAGGTCGACGGTGATCGCACTGCCGAAGCTCACCACCAGCTGGTCGCCGCCGCGGGCACGCGCAGCGAGCAGGCCAAGGAAACGATCGACGCCGAGGCGCGCCGGATCGGCATAGGCGATGCGCACGCCGGCGCACTCGTGCTGCGTCTGGGCCAGCCTGACGCGGATACCGGCGGCAGCGAACGCGGCCTCGACGCGGACGCGAACGGCGACCGGCGCGACGCTGGCGAGCCAGGCCTCGCGGCGGTCGGACGAGCCGTCGCCCGCCTGCGCGGCGATCACCGCGCGCAGACGCCGCTCGAAGTCGGGATCGGCATGCGCCAGCGCGATCACGTCACCTGCGGCCGCGCCGCGGGCTGCGGCGCGCGCGATCTTCAGCCGGGTGTTGCCGAGGTCAAGCAGCCACACGGACGCTCACCTCGCCGGCGTGATGCACGCGCTCGCCATCGGCGTGGCGCACCCGCAGACCACCGTCGGCCTCCACGCCCAGCGCGACACCTTCCAGCGCCGCCCCGCCCGCAAGCACGCGCACCGGGCGACCGGCCAGCGCGTCGAAGCGCGCCCACTCGGCGGCGAACACCGGGAACCCATCGCGCTCGAAGCTCGCCAGCGCCGGCAGCAGGCCACGCAGCAGCGCGCCGAGCACGCGCGCGCGGTCGCCTTCCCCGCACCCGGCGCGGCGAAGGTCGGTCCAGGGCTGGCCGAGGTGCGGCATCGCCGCAACGTCGAGGTTCACGCCGATGCCGATGGCCACCGCATCGCCGCGTGCTTCGATCAGGATGCCGCCGAGCTTGGCATCGTCGACAACGAGATCGTTCGGCCACTTCACCCGCACCGTGCCGAGACCGAGGGCGGCCAGCGCACGCGCCACCGCGACACCGGCAGCCGGCCCCAGCGGTGCGAGGCGCGCCGGCGGCAGGCCGAATCGCCGCGACACGGTGAAGGCCAGCGCGCCCTGAGGATCGGTCTGCCAGGCGCGACCGCGACGACCACGGCCGGCGCGCTGCGCATCGGCCACGAACACCGCGCAGCCGCGCGCCGGCACCGGCACCGACAGCGCCCAGTCCTGCGTGGAGTCGACCGCCAGCGCGTGCTGGAAGGCCGCCAACTCGGCCCGCGCCGCGTCGTCGAGCGCGAGATCGCTCTCACGCATCGCCGCGCGTCCAAAGCCTCGCCAGCACGCGCGCCTTCTCGAAGCGGTTCTCGGTGCCTGCGCGCAGGCGCTGCAGGTTGGCGCGGTGCGTCCATGCCAGCAGCGCGGCAACGACCACCGCGAAGGCCAGCCAGGTCGCATCCCGGCCCTCGATCGCCGCCCACACCGGCAGGCTCAGGCCCGCGAGCACGGTCGCCAGCCCCACGTAGCCGCTTGTGAGCAGCACCAGCAGCCACACCGCGATCAGCGGTGCCAGCGCCAGCGGCCACAGCAGGGCGAGGCCACCGATCAGGGTCGCAGCGCCCTTGCCGCCGCGGAACCCGTGGAAAACCG
>DMHI01000223.1 GCA_003449515.1 Lysobacteraceae bacterium
GATGAGATGGTATGAGCGCCGAGCCCGCCCTCTGGCGTGTGCCGGCGCTCGACGCGCCGCCGCCGCCGAAGCCACCGTCGATCCAGGACCTGCAGCGCATCGAGGACGCCGCGCGCGCGGAGGGCTTCGAGGCCGGACGGCGCGAAGGCCTCAAGGCCGGCGAGGCCGAGCTGCGCCGACTCATCGCGCAGATCGAAGGCGTGGTCGAGGCGATGGCGCGCCCGCTGGGTCGGCTTGATGACGACGTGCATGGCGCGCTCGGTGCCCTGGCCGTGCGCATCGCCGGTGCGCTGGTGGGCCGTGCCTACGAGGCCGAACCCGGGCTGCTCGCACAACTCGTGCGCACCGCTCTCGAGGCGGCGGGCCCCGGCCAGCGCGAGATCGAGTTGCGCCTGCATCCCGACGACGCCCGCGTGCTGCAACCGTGGTTGCCTGACTGGCCCGACGCCCGCGTGGTCATCGATGCACAACTCGCGCGCGGCGATGTGCGCGTCCACGGCGACGGCGTGCGCATCGACGCCCGAACCGACGCGCGACTGCAGGCCGCATTGGCCGCCGTCATCCATCCGGTGGGCGGTGCATGAGCACGCTCACCGGCCAGTTGCTGGCGTCGCGCACCGCGCGGCTTGCCGCGCGTCTCGGCGCGGTCGAGCCGCAGCTCGAGCGCCTCGGCAGCGTGCGCGAGGGCGTGCTGCGCCGCGCGGTGGGCCTCACGCTCGAGGCCGACGGCTGCGAGGTGCCGCTGGGCTCGGCGGTGCGCATCGAGGCGCAGGGCGGTGGCTTCGTCGAGGCCGAGGTGGTCGGCTTCGCCGGCGACAAGACCTACCTGATGCCCACCACCGACCTGCACGGCCTGCTGCCGCGCGCGCGCGTGGTGCCGGGCTGGACGCGCGGCCGGGTGGCGGTGGGCGAGGGCCTGCTCGGGCGCGTCATCGACAGCGACGGCCATGCGCTCGATGGCCGGCCGACGCCGCGTCCAGAGGCCTACACCGGCCTGACCGGCGTGCCGCAGAACCCGCTGGCGCGCGAACCCATCACGCAGGGTCTCGATGTCGGCGTGCGCGCGATCAACGCGATGCTGCCGATCGGTCGCGGCCAGCGCGTCGGCCTGTTCGCCGGCTCCGGTGTCGGCAAATCGACACTGCTCGGCATGATGACCCGTTACACGCAGGCCGATGTCGTGGTGGTCGGGCTGATCGGCGAACGCGGCCGCGAGGTGCGCGATTTCGTCGAGAGCACGCTCGGGCCCGACGGCCTGAAGCGCGCCGTGGTGGTGGCCTCGCCGGCCGATCGTCCGCCGCTGGCGCGCATCCACGGCGCCTTGCGCGCCACGGCGATCGCCGAGCACTTCCGCGACCAGGGCTTGAACGTGCTGCTGCTCATGGATTCGCTGACGCGCTTCGCCCAGGCGCAGCGCGAGATCGGGCTGTCCATCGGTGAGCCGCCGACCACGCGCGGCTACCCGCCGTCGGTGTTCGCCAAGCTGCCGGCGTTGTGCGAGCGCGCCGGCATGGGCGCGGCGGGGCGTGGTTCGATCACCGCGTTCTACACCGTGCTGACCGAAGGCGACGACCAGCAGGAACCCATTGCCGATGCCGCCCGGGCGATTCTTGATGGCCACATCGTGCTCGATCGCCGCATCGCCGATTCCGGCCTGTACCCGGCCATCGACATCGAGCGATCGGTCTCGCGCGTGGTCACCGAGATCGCCGACCTCGCCACCCGCGAGAGCATCCGCCGGCTGAAGCGGCTGATGGCGGCGTACTCGGCGCAGCGCGACCTGATCGCCATTGGCGCCTACCAGCGCGGTGCCGACCCGCTGGTGGACGAAGCCATCGCGCGTTGGCCGGCCATCCAGGCCTTCCTTGGCCAGGACGTGCACGAAGGCGCCAGCCTGGCAGCAAGCAAGGCCGCGCTGGCGCAGCTGCTGGAGGGCGCGCCATGAACTCCAAGCGCATCGGCCCGCTGGTCGTTCGCGCCGAGAAGCGCGAGGACGCGCTGGCGAAAGAACTGGCGAAGAAGGTGCAGAGTCACCAGCAGCACGAACAGCGTCTGGGCGATCTCGAGCGCTTCCGCAGCGAGTACGAAGCCCCGCCGATGCCGGGTTCGGCACTGTCGGCCAGCCTGCTGCTGAACCGTGCGGCGTTTCTCGCCAAGATCGACGACGCGGTGACGACGCAGCAGAAGCACATCGCCACCAGCGAAGAGGCGCTGGCGATCGAGCGCACCCGCCTGCTGCTCGCCAGCCGCGACAAGCTGGTGCTGGAGAAGCTGGCGGCCAGCTACCGCGACGCCGAGCGCAAGGTGCAGGCGCGCAACGACCAGCGCGTGCTCGACGATCTTGGTGCGCGCATCCATCGGAGGAAGGAGGACGCCCCATGAGCACGCTGATCCCGCCTGCCGGCGGTTTCGCGCCACTGGCCGGATCCTCCGCCACCGCGGCCCCGGCATCGAGCGCCGACGAGCGCGTCGCCGCGGGCAGCGCCGGCGCGGCGGACGGATTCGCTGGCGCCCTTGATGCCGCGGTCGAGGCGGCTGCGCCCACCGAGGCAGCGGTAGCGCCGGTGCTGATCGACGCCGCATCGAGCGTGCCGCCGTCGATTCCGCTGGCCGCGTCGCCGCTCGCATCGTCGCCGTTGGCCTCATCGCCGCTGGCCCCATCGCCGCAGCCGCCATCGCCGTTGGCCCTCGACGCGGCTGGCCTGGCCGCGGACGCGCGGAACGCTGCGCCGGGCGCGGCGGGCGGCTGGCCACCGCCCGGTCTCGCGGCCCTGTTCCCGGATCGCGCAGGCGCAGCGGCCGGCGGTCTGATCGGGTTGGTGCGTGGCGGGCCCATCGCCGCCATGGCCGCTGGGCCGGCCCCGGCCGCCGGGCCGGCATCGGCGGTCACTTTCGGGCCCTGGGCCAGTGGGTCGACCACCGCGCCGGGCGGCGATGCGCGC
>DMHI01000136.1:0-4804 GCA_003449515.1 Lysobacteraceae bacterium
GTAGATGCGGCCTTCGGTGCGGGTGTACTTGTGGTCGAGGGTGTACTCGCTATCGACAATTGACGACGCGGTCGCGGAGGACGGCGTGGAGCGGTCCGTGGCGGAGGGCAGGACGGCGGACATCAAGGGCCTCGGCGGCGTTCGAGCAAAGACTCGGAATTATAGCCCGTCGGCCGGTCGTGGCCGGGTGGGTGGCAGGACGCCCTCAGGCACCGGCACCGAAGATCGTTTCGGCGCGATGGAACAGGATCCAGCTCGTGGCGATGTATTTGTCGCCGCCCACCGGGCGGTTGCCACGGTGCGTGTGGGTGAAGGCGGTGGGCGCGATCAGCAGGCTGCCGGTGCTCGGGGCGATCTTGCGACGCTGGTAGAGGAACTCGGTCTCGCCTTCCTCGAAGTCGTCGTTGAGGTACGCCGTCCACAGCAGGGTGCGGTGCAGTGTCTCGGCTCTGGCGTCGCGGGGGTAGAGCTCGCAGTGCCAGTACGGATAGCCGCCTTCACCGGCGGTGTAGCGCTGCAGATTGATGTTGCCGGGCCGAAGCAGTTGCGCCACGAGGCGGTCGAGTTCGGCATCGGCGGCTTGGGCGAGATCGTCGGCACTCATGCGCTGCGGATTCGATCCATCCGCATCGCGGCGCTCCAGCATCAGTGGTGCGATCAGCGTGTACGGGTAGCTGCGCAGGTAGCGCCGCAAGCCGACCAGCAGGGCCTGCATCAGCGGGGCGGTCACGTCGTTCCACTCGCTGCGGCCGCTGATGCTGAGATCGCGGCTCTTCTTCAGATCGGGAAAGACGCCGCCGCCCACCTGCCCATCGACATGGTTGGCCGCATCGAAACGCCGGCACACGCGCTCGCACCACGCGGGATCGAGCAGCCCGTCGTAGACCTCGATGAAGTCGGCCATGGCGCCGTCCATCGCGTCCGCAGCGGCGGTGGCCTCGCGGTGCATCTCAGCCCTCGCGCAGGTAGCGTTCGTACTCGGCCACTTCGTTCTTCGAGCCGAGGATCACCGGGATGCGCATGTGCAGGCCCGTGGGCACCACGTCGAGCATGCGTTGCGTGCCGGTGGAGGCGGCACCGCCGGCCTGCTCGACGAGGAAGGCCATCGGATTGGCTTCGTACAGCAGCCTGAGCCGCCCGCCCTTGTCACGGCACTTCGCATCGACCGGATACATGAAGGTGCCGCCGCGGGTCATGATGCGATGCACGTCGGCGACCATGCTGGCCACCCAGCGGGTGTTGAAATCCTTGCCGCGCGGACCGGCTTTTCCGGCGAGCAGATCGTCGATGTAGCGCCTCACCGGGGCGTCCCAGTGCCGCGCGTTGCTGGCGTTGATCGCGTACTCCTGCGCATCGGCGGGGATGCGCAGATCGCGCTGGGTCAGGATGAAGCTGCCGGTCTCGCGGTCGAGGGTGAAGGTGTGCGTGCCGTGGCCGACGGTCAGCACCAGCACGGTGCTGGGGCCGTACACGGTGTAGCCGGCGCAGACCTGCTGCGAGCCCGGCTGCAGGAAGTGCGAGGTTTCCGGCGTGGTCACGCCGTCCGGGCAGCGCAGCACCGAGAAGATGGTGCCGACGCTGACGTTCACGTCGATGTTCGAGCTGCCGTCGAGCGGGTCGAACAGCAGCAGGAAGTTGCCCTTCGGGTAGGCGTCCGGGATCGGGTGCGGCTCGTCCATCTCCTCCGAGGCGATGCCGGCGAGATGCCCGCCCCAGGCGTTGGCTTCGAGCAGGATCTCGTTGCTGAGCACGTCGAGCTTCTTCTGCGCCTCGCCCTGCACGTTCGAGGCACCGGCATCGCCGAGCACGCCGCCCAGCGCCCCCTTGCTGATCGCGTAGCTGATCGATTTGCAGGCGCGCGCGACCACTTCGATCAGCAGGCGCAGCTCGGGGTTGATCTGCCCGGCGCGTTCGGCCTCGATCAGGAATCGGGTGAGGGGGGTGCGGTTCGGCATCGCGACGGCTCCGGGCGGGGTGGCGGGATTCTAATGGCCCGCGTCCGGCGCGCGTCGATCACCGTCATCCCGGCGGTGCCGTGGGGTCGCCGGCTTGCGGTGCTTGCGCGAAATCCCCGGCCACGGCCTTGTACAGGGCTGCCAGCGCGGTGGTGCGCGCGGTCTGCGCCTGTACCGCGGCATCCTCGAGGTCGATCCGGGTCTGCTCGGTCTGCAGCAGGGCCAGGGCATCGTCGGCGCCGGCCTGAAAGCGCAGCCGCGACAGCCGTGAGGCCTCGGCCGCGGCGGTGGCGGCATTGCCCAGCGCGGTCGCCGCGCGGTTGCTGGCGCGGTAGCCGGCCAGCGCGTTCTCGGTTTCCTCGAGCGCGCGCAGCACGGTCTCGCGGTAGGCGGCTTCTGCGCCGTCGGCGCGCGCTTCCGCCGCCTTGACGTTCAGCCGCACGCGGCCGACATCGAGGAAACGCCAGGTCAGCGACGGCCCCCACTGCCAGCGTTCGGCGCGCGCGTCACCGAGCACGCTGGCGCTCTGGCCGGTCCAGCCGAAGGCGCCGTTGAGGACGATCCGGGGGAAGAACGCGGCGATTTCCTCGCCCACATCGTTGCGTGCAGCGGCGAGGCGGCGCTCGGCGGCGGCGATGTCGGGGCGGCGACGCAGCCAGTCCTCCGGTGTGCCGGTGGTCACCAGCGCGGGCAGTTCGGGGAAGGCGCCGGCCGCACCCACGGCGGCGCGCACGTCGGCCACCGGCTGCGCGGTGAGCACGGCGAGACGCTGTTCCTGCGCCACCCGCTCGGCTTCGCGCAGCGGCAGGTTGGCGGCCAGCGCATCACGCTGCGCGCGGGCGCGGGCGAAGTCGACCGCGTTCTGGCGGCCGTTCTCGAACAACACCCCGATCACCCGCAGCACCTCGTCGGCGGCGTCGAGGTTCTCGCGCGCCAACGCCTCGCGGCGCTGCGCGCCACGCAGCGCGAAGTAGGCCTGCGCGGTCTCGGCCACCATGCTCAGGCGCGCGGCCTGCAGGTCGGCGGCATTGGCCTGATCGCGGGCGCGGATGGCGCGGCTCGGGTTGCGCAGGCTGCCGAACAGGTCGAGCTCCCAGCTCGCATCGAAGCCGGTGCTGTAGGTGTCGATGGCGCCGAGTCCCGGCGGAACGAAGGGATCATCACCGCTCGGCCGGCTGCGGCTGCCGCCGGCCGCGGCGGTCACGGTCGGGAGCAGCGAGAACACCGGCAGCCCGGCCAGCGCCCGGGTTTCCGCCAGCCGCGCCTCGGCCTGCGCGATGGTGGTGTTGGCGGCCAGCGTGCGTTCGATGAGGGCGGTCAGGCGCGGATCGTCGAACGCGCGCCACAGCGCCGAGCCCGCGACGGCGGCGGACGACGCCGGGCTCGCCTGGTCGAACCCGTCGGGCAGGGCGACATCGGGGCGCGAGTGCGGCGGACCCATCGTGCAGCCGGCCAGCAGGGCAGCCACGATCGCCAGCGCCATCGGCGCGGCGCGCGGGCGGCGCAGTGCGCGCGTCGCGGTGCGGTTCAGGGCATCAGGCATGGGACATCGCCTCGCGGTCATGGCCGTTGCGACGGGCTTCGCGGCGCGTCACCAGCTTGCGGATCACGACGTAGAACACCGGGGTGAAGAACAGGCCGAAGAAGGTCACGCCGAGCATGCCGAAGAACACCGTCACGCCCATCACATGGCGCACCTCCGCACCCGCGCCGCTGGCGAACACCAGCGGCAGCACGCCGGCGCAGAACGCGAAGCTGGTCATCAGGATCGGTCGCAGGCGCAGGCGGCAGGCCTCGATCGCGGCCTCGACGATGCCGCGCCCCTGGGCCTCGAGATCGCGGGCGAATTCCACGATCAGGATCGCGTTCTTGCAGGCGAGCCCCATCAGCACCACAAGGCCGATCTGGGTGAACACGTTCATGTCGATGATGGTGGGCGGCGCGGCGGTCATCGGGTCGATCCATCCCAATCCGATCTGCGCGCCGAACCACAGCCCGTTGATCATGTTGAGCACCCAGATCGCGCCCAAGGCCGACAGCAGGCACAAGGGAACGATGAGGATCACCGCCAGCGGCAGCGACCAGCTCTCGTACAGGGCCGCCAGCACCAGGTAGACCAGCAGCACGCACAGCGGCAGGACCAGGAACTGGGCGATGCCCTGATTGATCTGCTGGTAGGTGAGGCCGGTGAACTCCAGCGCCATGCCGCGCGGCAGCACCTGCGCCGCCGTCTCGCGGGCGATGCGCACGGCGTCGGCGCTGCTCACGGCGGTCGGATCGAACGGGCTGGCGCTCACGTCCGCCGCCGGATAGCCGTTGTAGCGCACCACCGGGTCGGGGCCGACACTCGGCACCAGTTCGACCACGCTGCCCAGCGGCACCATCTGCCCCTGTGCGTTGCGCACCTTCAGTCGCGCCACGTCGGCCACGTCATTGCGGAACGGCGCATCGGCCTGCGCGTACACCGCGTAGGTGCGGCCGAACAGGTTGAAATCGTTGACGTAGGCACTGCCGAGGTAGATCTGGAGGGTGTCGAAGACGTCGGTGAGCGCGAGGCCCTGCTGTTTCACCCGGTCGCGGTCGACCACGGCATCGAGCTGCGGCACATTGGCCTGGAACGACGAGAATGCCGAGCCTTGGCCGAAGCCCGGCTGCTGGCTGATCGCAGCGGTGAAGGCCTGGGTTGCCGCGTTGAGCTCGCGGTAGCCGGCGCGCTGGCGGTCCTGCACATAGGCCTCCACGCCGGCGGCGTTGCCGAAGCCGGTGACCGGCGGCGGCATGAAGGCGAAGGCCATGCCGTCCTGGATCGCGCCGAACTTCGCCGTCAACTCGCCGGCCAGCGCGGCGGC
>DMHI01000136.1:5220-8312 GCA_003449515.1 Lysobacteraceae bacterium
GCGTTCAGGCCGGGGAACTGCACGACGCTGGCGACACCGGGTGTGGCGAGCGCGATCTCGCCCATCCGCTTCATCGCCGCTTCGGTGCGTTCGAGCGTGGCGCCCTCGGGGAGTTGCACGCCGGCGAACAGGTACTGCTTGTCCTGCGTCGGGATGAAGCCGCCGGGAATCTGGGTGAAGCCCAGCACCGTCACCGCGGCCAGTCCGGCGTAGAGCACCAGCAGCCGCGGCGCGCGGGCGATGGTGCCGCCGATGCGGCCGGCGTATCGGTCGGAACTGTGCTTGAACTTCGCGTTGAACCAGACGAAGAAGCGGCCGAACACGCGGTCGATGGCGCGTGCCAGCGCATCCTTCGGTGCGCCCTGCGGCTTCAGCAGCACCGCCGCCAGTGCCGGGCTCAGGGTGAGCGAGTTGACCGCCGAGATCAGCACCGAGACCGCGATGGTGACGGCGAACTGCCGGTAGAACTGCCCGGTCACGCCGTCGATGAAGGCGATCGGCACGAACACCGCGGCCAGCACCAGCGAGATCGCCACGATCGGGCCGGACACCTCGCTCATCGCCTTGTGCGCGGCGTCGCGCGGCGAGAGCCCTTCCTCGATGTGGCGCTCGACGTTCTCGACCACCACGATGGCGTCGTCGACGACGATGCCGATCGCCAGAACGAGGCCGAACAGCGTCAGCACGTTGATCGAGTAGCCCAGCACCAGCAGCACGGCGAAGGTGCCGACGATCGAGACCGGCACGGCGAGCAGCGGGATGATCGAGGCGCGC
This sequence comes from Lysobacteraceae bacterium, assembly GCA_003449515.1. Classification (GTDB taxonomy): domain Bacteria; phylum Pseudomonadota; class Gammaproteobacteria; order Xanthomonadales; family Xanthomonadaceae; genus Silanimonas. The sequence goes on from DMHI01000136.1 coordinate 5,995, forward strand.
CAGGTCTGCAGGAACACCACCACCACGATGACCACCAGCAGCACGGCCTCGAGCAGGGTCATGATCACCGAGTCGATCGAGGCGCGCACGAACACGGTCGGGTCGTAGGCGATGGCGTAGTCCACACCTTCGGGGAAGCCGTCCTTCAGCTCGGCCATCGTTGCCCGCACCGCGTCCGAGAGCGCGATCGAGTTGGCCCCCGGTGCCTCGAAGATCACCACCGCCGCCGCCTCCTCGTTGTCGAGGAGGCTGTTCAGCGCGTAGGTGTTGCTGCCCAGCTCGACCCGGGCCACGTCGCGCAGCCGCGTCACCGCGCCATCGTCGCCGGTGCGCAGCACGATGGCGCCGAACTGCTCGGGCGTTTCCAGCCGCCCGCGGGCATTGACCAGCAACTGCACGGTGGCACCGTCGGGCTGCGGCGAGGCGCCGATGGCACCGGCCGACACCTGCACGTTCTGCTCGCGGATCGCACCGACCACGTCGAGCGCGGTGAGTCCCCGCGCGGCGGCCTGGTCGGGGTCGATCCACACCCGCATCGCGTACACGCCGGCACCGAAGGCCTGGGCGCTGCCCACGCCGGGCAGGCGCGCCAGCTCGTCGCGGACATTGAGGTTGGCGAAGTTCGACAGGTACAGGCCGTCGTAGCGACCGTCCGGCGAGGTGAGGTGCACCACCATGGTGATGTTCGGCGACACCTTGGCGGTGGTGACGCCGAGCTGGCGCACCGCTTCCGGCAGTCGCGGCAGCGCCTGCGCCACGCGGTTCTGCACCTGCATCGCCGCGAGGTCGATGTCGGTGCCGAGCGCGAAGGTCACCGACAGCACCATGGTGCCGTCGGAGGCCGCCGCCGATTTCATGTAGATCATGTTCTCGACGCCGTTGACCGCCTCCTCCAGCGGGGCGGCGACGGTGTCGGCGATCGTCTTCGGGTTCGCGCCGGGATAGATCGCCGTGACCTGCACGGTGGGGGGTGCGACCTCGGGATACTCGGTGACCGGCAGGTTGGGGATGGCGATCAGGCCGGCGACGAAGATGACGATCGAGAGCACCGCCGCGAGGATCGGACGGTCGACGAAGATGCGCGAGAGATTGGCGTGACCCGGCGACATGGCTCAGCCCTCGGCCGCGTCGTCGGTGGTGGTCGCGCCACCGGCGGCATCGGCCGGGCCCGGCGCGGCGACAACCGTGTTGGGCGCGTCCATCGGCACCTCGACCGGCACGATCGGCGCGCCGGGGAAGAAGATCTTGCGCATGCCGTTGACGATCACCCGGTCGTCGGCGTCGAGGCCCTCCTCGACCACCACGAGGCCGTCGATGGTGGGGCCGAGCACCACGTCCTTGCGCACCGCGCCGAGGTGCGGCTCGCCGCTGCCGCCCATCTCCGGCGGCAGGGTCACGCTGTCGGCCACGTAGACGTAGCGGCGGTCCTGATCGGTGAGCACCGCCTGCGGGTGGATCAGCAGGGCGTCGCGCTGGCCGGAGCCAAGCAACTGCACGCGGGCGAACAGCCCCGGCGTGAACACGCCATCGGGGTTCGGCAACTCGGCGCGGGCGAGGATGGTGCCGGTGGCCGGATCGAGCGCGTTGTCGACAAAGACCATGCGGCCGGTGTGCGGGAAGCCCTCGTCGCCGGCCAGGGCCACCCGCACCGGGTTCTCGGCGCTGCGCGAGCTGGGCCGGCTTCCTTCGCGCGCCATCTGCTGGTAGCGCAGGTAGGCCCGCTCGTCGCCGCGGAAGCTCACGAAGACCGGATCGAGCGCCACCACCGTGGTCAGCACCGGATCGCCCGGGGCCACCAGATTGCCGCTGCGGATCCGGGCGGCGCCGACCCGGCCGGCGATCGGCGCGGTGATGCGGGTGAACGAGAGGTTGAGCTCGGCGGTTTCCAGCCGCGCCTGCGCGGCCAGCACGTCGGCTGCGGCCTGGGCGGCTTCGTTCTGCCGGCCTTCCAGCTCGCCGGCGCTCACCGCGCGGGCGGCGATCAGCGCCTCGCTGCGCTTCAGTTCGGTGGCGGCGAGCGCACGGCGCGCCTCGGCGCGGGCGAGGTCGGCGCGGGCGCTGGCCACGGCGGCGCGGTATTCGCGGTCGTCGATGGTGAACAGCAGCGCGCCTTTCGCCACCGGGCCACCTTCGGCGAAGTGCACGCCGGTGATGGTGCCGCCCACGCGCGGGCGGATTTCGGCGCTTTCCACCGCCTCGATGCGGCCGGTGAACTCGTCCCATTGCGCGACCGGTTTCGCCACCACCGGTGCCACGCTCACCTCGGTGGGCGGCATCGACATGTTGAAATCGCCGCAGCCGGCGAGCGCGAGCGCGAG
>DMHI01000136.1:8667-14565 GCA_003449515.1 Lysobacteraceae bacterium
GCGCGGGCCAGTGGGCGACGGCCGGGAGGCGTGTTCGGGGCCATGGATTCAGGTCTCGGAGGGAGGAGGTGACGGTGCCTGTCGGCTCGGGTCGGCCTCGGCGGCGAAGGCCCGGATTTTCGATTCGATCAGCGCGGCGAGGCGCGGACGGGCTTCGGGAGGCAGCGGGCTGACGCTGAAGAACTGGTTCCAGAACAGGCCGTCCGCCGCCAGCAGCAGCAGGTAGCGCTCGAGTTCGGCGTCGTCCCAGCGCCAGTCGGCGAAGTCGCGGCGCACCTGCGCGCGCACCGGATCGAGCAATCCGGGATCGATCATCGCGGCACTCAGCATTCCCGAGACGAAGCGCCGGTGCGCCTCGTCATCACCGGCGAGGCTGCAGCGCACATGGCCGAGCAGGCGCGCGGCCTTCATGCAGGGCAGTCCGGCGTCGACGGCGAGCGTCTGTGCGTTCTGCTCCCAGGCCGCGATATCGGCCTCGATCAGCGCCTTCAGCAGGTCTTCCTTGGTGCGGAAGTGGTAGGTGATGCCGCCGCGCGTGACGCCCGATGCCGCGGCGAGGGTCTCGAAGGTCAGGTGCCCGGCGCCGCGGGTCTCGACGATCCGTCGGGCGGCATCGAGCACCTTCTGGCGGGCTTTGGGCGGACGGGTCATGAGGCGCCGAACTGTACAGGATGTTTTGTACAGAAAAAGGCCGCCAGTGTTCCGCAGGTGCAACGCATGCTTGCCAGGGACGCAACGACTGCCGTCGATGCAACCCGCCGCGACTCAGCGGGGGGCCACCAGCATGCCGTCGAACCGCACCCGATGGCGCGCGCCGTCGGCCAGTGCTTCGCAGTGGTAGTCGCCATTGGCGGCCAAGGCGCGGTCGCGGATCGCGGCGATCGGTCGGGCGTCGTCCGGGCCGCTCTCCAGGCACCACGCGATATCGACGCTGCCCACCCCCGGCGTCACCGAGACACGCAGGTCGAAGCGCCGCGCACCGCGCGCCAACCCGGCTTCGAGGCCCGCCTGCGCCATCCGGTAAAGCAGCACCTTCCAGTGCTCGGGAAGGTCCTGCACCGGGCCATCGAGGGCGGCCGACCACGTCGCCTCGTTCTCGCTCGACCAATCCCACAACGGGCCATCGGCCAGCACGGCGCGCAGGTCGGCCCGGTCGAGCGCAGGCGGCTGCAGGCGCCGCAGCGCACGCTCCAGTCCGTCCTGCACCTGCCAACTGTGGCTGCGCAGGGTTTCCAGCAGGCGCCCGTCGCGCTCATCGCCGCCGCTGCGCCAGGCCATCGCGAGCGCGGTACGCAGTTCCTGCAGCGGCGGGGCGACCTGCTCGTGCAGCGACTCGGCGACAAGACGCTGGCCGTCGTCCTCGAGGGCGACGATCCGCGCCGCCAGCTCGCGCTGCTCGAACATCGACAGGCGCAGCGCCGCGTGCTGCGCCTCGAGGCGCTCGCGCTGGTCGCGCAACTGGGACATCGCCGCGCCCAGCAGCAGGGCCGCACCGCCAATCACCGAGCCCATGGCCTGCACGCGCAGGGGGCTCGGATGCCCCGAAAGGAAGTAGGCCAGCAGGATGCCGAGCAGGCCCACCGACCACGCCGCACCTACCCAGCCGAAGCGGAAGGCCAGCACCATGGCCGGCAGGAAGGCCAACAGCAGCAGGTGCTCGTCGAGCGCGGGGTGGGCGCGCGCCAGGCTCACCACGCCGAGGCTCACCGTGAGGGCCAGCGCGCCCTCGAACAGCCACGCCCGCGAGCGCCAGATCGCGAGGCGGTTGGCACGGATCGCCAGCAGCAGTGGTACGCCCACCAGCAGGCCATAGAGGTCGCCAAAGCCGAAGGACATCAGCGTGCGCAGCCCCACGTCGCCGATCTCGCGGTACTGCTGCAGGTAGAGCGCCAGCGCCGGCGCCACCGTGAAGGCCGCCAGCGCGCCGGCCAGCATCAGCAGGGCCATCGTCAGCGGCCGATCCGGCGCCTCGGGCACGGCCGGGCCGCGCAGCAGCCGGATGTAGAGCATGTAGACCAGCACCGGCATCACCGAGATCAGCACCTGGTAGGGGCCGAACAGCGGCTCACCCTCGAACAGGTGGCGGGCCAGCAGCGCGCTGCCGATATCGACGGCGGCCACCGCGGGCCAGAGCCGCACCGGCAGCCACCACACCAGCAGGAAGCGCAGCACCACCGGCCAGAAGCCGATCGCTGTCGACACCGCCTCGAGCGCCTGCCAGGCCACGGGATAGGCCAGCAGCACCAGGGCCAGCGCCCGCCAGCCGGGCCCTTCGCGGTGCGCCACCGGATCGCTATACTTCAGATCCATTCCTGCACCGTGCCCGACCAGGTCTTCCCGTGCGCAATCACGATCTCGACTTCCTGAAGCGTTTCTCGCTGATCATCGCCGCGCTGTTCGGGGTGATGGTGGTGCTCATCCTCGCCGCGCTGTACTTCAACAGCCGCAAGGTCGTCGAGCCGAACCCGATCGCCGAGGCGCGCACCATCGAGCGTATCAAGCCGCTGGGCGGCGTGTACGCCGGCGAGACCGGTGCCGCCCAGGCCGCCGTAGCCGCACAGGCCGCCGCCACCGCGGCGGCCGCCGGCGGTGCGCCCTTCGGTGGCACCACCGACGGCTCGGTGGTCTACCAGAACCTCTGCGCGGCCTGCCACGCCAACGGCGCCGGTGGTGCCCCGGCCCCGACCGCAGCGGCGTGGGCACCGCGCCTCGCGCAGGGCCGCGACACGCTCATCCGCCACTCGATCGAGGGCTTCCAGGGGGCCTCCGGCTTCATGCCGGCGCGCGGCGGCAACGCCCGCCTCACCGATGAGCAGGTGATCGCCGCGGTCGACTACATGATGGAAAAATACCGCTGAGCCGCAGCCTCCCCGCTCGCCACGACGCCGCCTTGAGGGCGGCGTCGCCGTCTCTGGAACCCGGCATGACCGCATCGATCCGTTTCATCGGGCCGCGTGCCCGCGCTTCGGCACCACGGGCTCCGGCCTTGGCCATCGCGCTCACCCTGCTCGCCGGTTGCGGCGAAGCCGCTGCGCCTGCGGACGGCGTGGTCATCGAGGGCATCGCGGCGGTGCAGGGCCGCGCCGACCGCAGCCCGCACGAGGGCCAGCGCGCCCGCATCGAGGGCGTGGTGACACGGCTGGTCGATGACGGCGCCTTCGTGCAGGCGCTCGCAGCAGACGCCGACGCCGCGACCGCCGAGGGTCTGTTCGTGCTGCCGGCCAGCGGACAGCCGGCGCTCGAGGTGGGGCAGCACATCGTCGCCGTCGGCACGGTCGCTGAATCCGGCGACGGCGCCGTGCTCACCACCCTCGCCGATGCCGCCGTGGAGCGGCGCGGTTCCGCGCCCTTGCCCGAGCCCGTGGTGCTGACCGCGGCACCCGCATCGTGGGAGGCCCTCGAGGGCATGCGCGTGCGCATCGACGCAACGCTCACCGTGGTGGGCAACCACGCACTGACGCGCTACGGCGAAGTCGATCTCGCGTTCGATGGCCGGGTGTTCACGCCCACCGAAGTGGCGCTGCCGGGTGAGCCGGCGCAGGCCGTGCGTGCGGCCAACGCGGCGCGCCGCATCGCGCTCGACGACGCCAGCAGCGCCACCAACCCCGCCGCCATCGGCTGGTTGCCGCAGCCGCTCGGCGCCGGCATCACCCTGCGGGCGGGCAGCGTGCTCGCCGGCGTCGAGGGCGTGGTCGACGAACGTTTCGGTGGCTACCGTCTGCAGGCCGTGCAGCCGCCGCGGCAGCTCGCAGCGGCGCCGCGGCCGGAGGCGCCGGTGGTCGGCGGCGATCTGCGTATCGCTGGCATGAACCTGCTCAACCTGTTCAACGGCGACGGCCAGGGCGGTGGGTTTCCGACCGCGCGCGGTGCGCGCGACCACGAGGCCTACACCCGCCAGCGCGCCAAGCATGTGGACGTGATCACGGCACTCGATCCGGCCATCATCGCGGCGCAGGAGCTCGAGAACGACGGCTACGGCCGCGAGTCGGCCGCGCGCGAGCTCGCCGATGCACTCAATGCCGCCCAGCCCGGCGCGCGCTGGTCGGTGGTCGCGCCGCGCGAGAAGCCCGGCGGCGACGCCATCGCCGTGGGCATCCTCTATCGCGCCGATCGCGTCGAGGCCGTCGGTGTGCCGGCCGTGCTGCGGGGCGGCCCGTTCGACTGCGGCAGCCGGCCGCCGCTGGCGCAGGCGTTCCGGGCGGCCGGCGCGGGGCCGCGCGGCCCGCGGTTCACCGTGGTCAGCGTGCACTTCAAGAGCAAGGGCGGCTGCGAGGACGCCGAAGGGCCCGACCGCGACCAGAACGACGGCCAGGGCTGCTTCAACGCGCTGCGGGTGCAAAGTGTGGAGGCGATGGTGCGCTGGCTCGCCACCGATCCCACGCGGATGGGCGTGCCAGCCGCCGATGCGCGCGTGCTGCTGATCGGCGACTTCAACGCCTATGGCATGGAAGACCCGATGCGCCGCCTGCGCGAGCGCGGCTGGATCGACGCCTTCGCGGCCTCCGCCGGAGGCGGCATGGCGACGCCGCCCGATGCCGCGAACGCCGACGCTGCGGCCGACCGCTACAGCTTCATCTTCGACGGCCAGAGCGGGCGCCTCGACCACGCGCTGCTGAGCCCGGCGATGGCCGAGGCGCTGACCGCTGCCGCGAAGTGGCATGTCAATGCCGACGAGCCCGGCGCCTTCGCCTACGACGGCGCGCTGGGCCGCGAGCCCGGCCCGTGGCGCAGTTCCGACCACGATCCGATGCTGCTGGGCTTCGACCTGCGCTGAGCCGCTAGACTCGCAGCGCATGAGCCTCACGCCCGCCTTCCCCACCGGCTCCGGCCCGATCACGCTCGCCGGCCCCGCGGGCGCGATCGAAGCCGCCGTCGAGCTGCCCAAGGCCGAGGACGCGCGTCGCGGCGTCGCGGTGATCGGCCACCCGCATCCGCCCGATGGCGGCACGATGAACAACAAGGTGGTCACCACGATCGCGCGCGCGCTCGCCGAGAGCGGCATCGCCTCGGTGCGCTTCAACTTCCGCGGCGTCGGCCGTTCGGAAGGCGTCTACGACAGCGGCCGTGGCGAGACGCTCGACTACCTCGCGGTGGCGCAGTGGCTGCAGGCGCAGCGGCCGGGCGACGCGCTGTGGCTGGCCGGTTTCTCGTTCGGCGCGTGGGTGGCGCTGCGCGCCGCGCGGCAGCTGCCGGTGCAGCAGATGATCGCGATCGCGCCGCCGGTGGGCTTCCGCGATTTCATCGGCGTGCTGGCGCCGCCCTGCCCGTGGCTCGTCGTGCAGGGCGAGGCCGACGACGTGGTCGATCCGGCCAAGGTGTTCGCGTGGGCGGAAGGCGCGGGGAACCCGCCAACGCTGGTGCGGATGGCCGAGGCCGGGCACTTCTTCCACGGCCGGCTGGTCGATCTGCGCGGCGCGATCAAGAACGGTGTGCGCAAGCAGCTGCCGCCGCTGCGCAGCCAGGCCTAGGGCATGCCGGACCGGCCTTCGAAGCGCTACCTCGATGGCGTGGCGCAGGGCCGCTGGACGCAGGACGCCGGCCAGCTCGCTGCGCTGGTCGAGATGGATCGCGTGGCGCTCGCGCTGCTGGAGCGCCAGCGCGCGGGCTTCCTGAAGAAGCTCGGCTTCCGGCTCGCTGGCCACACTGGCGTGCGCGGCCTGTACCTGTGGGGCGGCGTGGGCCGCGGCAAGACCATGCTTTGCGACCTGCTGCTTGAAGCCACCGCCGAGCTCAAGCCCACGCGCCTGCACTACCACCGCTTCATGCACGACGTGCACGCGCGCATGAAGGCGCTCGCCGACACCAGCGACACGCTGAGCGTGGTGGCGGCGCAGTACGCCGCGCTGTCGCCGTTGCTGGTGCTGTCCGAGTTCTTCGTCAACGACATCGCTGCGCCGA
>DMHI01000098.1:0-7500 GCA_003449515.1 Lysobacteraceae bacterium
GGCAGCTCGCTGGGCTTCGGCGACGGCGGCCACCGCATCGGCAGCTCGCTGGGCTTCGGCGGCGGCGGCCTGCTCAGCCTCGCGGCGTGCGGCGGCGGCGAGCGCGGCGCGCTGCGCGGCGTAGTCGCGCTCGGCCTCGCTGTCATCGGCGATGTCGAGCCGAGCCGCCGTGTCGGCGGCGCCCACCGGTTCCGGCGCGGGGATGGGCTCGACGATGTCGAAGCCGGGTGCCAGCGGGGCGTCGAGGAAGGCGTCGAGCGTGAGGCGCTCCGGCTCGTCCGGCGGCACCGGCAGCGGCGGAGCCGCCACGTCGATGGCGCGATGCGGCGCCTCCGGCTCGGCATCGGCATTGCTGGCGCCGAAACGCGGCACTTCGGTGGTGTCGATGCCACCGAGGTCGACGGCCATCAGCTCGTCTTCGATCTCCAGCGGAACGATCGGTGCGCCCGCTTCAGGCAGAGCATCGCGGGCGGCCTGCAGGGCGCGCGCCAGCGCCGGGAACTGCGGCAGGTGGGCGTCGGGATCGACCAGCGCCTCGAGGGTCTGCCGCACCGCACAGGTGGCATCGCGCAACAGCAGGCGCTGCTCGGCATCGGGCGCGAGATGCGCCGCCAGCGCGCGCTTGAGGAAGCCCTCCATCGGCGAGGTGACGGCGGTGATCGTGCTGACCTCGGTCATCGCGAACGCGCCGCTCATCGTGTGCACGGCGCGCAGCAGGCGCTCCTCCACCGGCTGCGGCGGCTCGGCGTCGGCAGCATCGAGCCAGGCTTCGACGGTCTCGAGATGCCCCGCCACCTCCGGTCGCAGGATGTCGAGCAGCACGGGATCGAGCGCGAAGGCCACCGCTTCGGCCGACGCCGCGAACTCCGGCCGCAGCGGCCAGTTCGAGGCTGCTGCCGGGCCGCGCTCACCGGCTGCTGTGTCGGCGTCAACCGCGGCAACGACGGGCTCGGGCTCGCTGGCGAGCCGTTCGGGCTCGGGCTCGCTGGCGAGCGGCTCGGCGGCCTCGGGCTCGACGACGGCCGGCGGCAGCGCGTTCGACGCGACCGCCACCGCCTCGGGCTGCGCCTGCACCGGCGCGACGTAGGCCACCTCCTCGCCGGCCGCGATGCGATCGGCGATGAGCCTCAGTCCTTCGAGATCGGCGTAGCGTTCCTCGCCGGCCAGCGCGCCGCGCAGATCGGGCAGAACCTTCGCCGCTTCGGCCACGATGTCGTACACCGCCTGCGTCGGCGGCCGCGTGCCATCGAGCACGCGGTTGAGCATGTTCTCGATCTTCCAGCTGAATTCGCCCAGCGCCTTGGCACCCACGAGGCGGCCGCTGCCCTTGAGGGTGTGGAAGACCCGGCGGATCGGCCGCAGCGCGTCCACGCCGTCGAGCCGGGCACCCCACGCGGGCATCAACTGCCCGAGGTTCTCGATCTCTTCGGCGAACTCCTCGAGGAAGACCTCCTGGATCTCGGCGTCGACCTCGTCGTTGGTGGCCGCGTCGTAGCCCGGCAGGCGCTCGCCCAACATCGGGCCGACGGCCGCGCTGACCTCGACCGGCCGGGCGGGCGCGGGCGCGGTCACGACCGCGGGTGCGGGGACGGGGACGATCACCGGCGGCACGGCCTCGACAGCCGGCTCGACGGCGGGGGGTGCCGCCGGCGGTGGCTCGACGGACGGCGCTTCCGGCACCGTCGCCCGCCCGACCGGAATCGCCGCGGCGAACGCCGCGAGGTCGTCGGTGGCGTCCGCGGCCCGATCCTCGGCATCCGCCGGGTTCGGGGCCGGGCTCGGCGACGGGGCTGCGGTGGATGTGCCCAAGCGCAGCGGTGGGATGCTGGGCGGCGCGCCCGTCGGCACCGGCACGGCGCTGCGCGCGGCGGGCAGCGGCCAGTAACCGATCGCTGTCAGCGCACCGCGGGCGATGTCGAGGATCTGGTCAGGATCCGGGCGGCGATCGCGCACCGCCTCGAGGAAATATTCAACCGAGGCCAGCGCATCGGCGAGGCGATCGAGCTGGTGGCCGCTGGGCACACGACGCTTGCCGATCAGGTCTTCGTCGGTGTAACGGGCGATGGCGGTGAGCAGGTCGACGGCAGCCGGAACTTCGAGCAGGCGCAAGGCGCCGCCCACCTCATTGAGCAGCCGGCCGACATCGGCCAGGCGGGCGTGGTCCCAGTGGGTTTCCACGAAGGCGACGAAGCAGGCGCGGGCCGCACTGAAATTGGCCAGCGCCTCGCGTGCGACCACCTCGAGCACGGCGCGCGCTTCGGCAGCCGGCAACAGCGGCTGCGGCGCGTTGGCATCGGCTTCGCTCTCTCCCAGACGGGCCACCTGGTCATCGAGCATGGCCTCGACGTAGAGCAGCGCGCCGGCGATGTCGAGCAGGGCCGATTCATCCGGCCTGCGATGGCCGCCGGCGATCGCATGCAGGGTGGCGAGCTGGTCGCGCACCACGCGCTGCGGCACGCCCAGACCGAGCATGCCGAGGGTCTGCTTGACGCGATCGAGCGTCTCGATCTGCGGGCCGATCTCGGCGACCACGCCGGCCGGGGCGCGCATGTGCAGGTCGAGCGCGTCCTTGACCCGCAGCAGGTCTTCCTTGATCGCGTTGGTGACGGTGGCGAGCAGGGCGCGGTTGTGGCCGGCCATCGCGCTGCGCGCGTGTTCGACCTCGCGCTCGCTCGGCATGTAGCTCTCGAGCGCGAACGCGGCGTCGACCTCGCCGAGCCGGCCGGATTTCTCCAGCGCGTGGGCGATGAAGTACAGGAGCTGGCGGGTCAGTTCGACCGGCGGCTGCGAGCGGAACGCGGCGTCGCCCTCGGTGGCGAGGCGGCGGATCTCGCGCTCGACGCGCGCCAGCGCCTGCCGGTGCGAACGATCCGTCGGGAACGTGCCGCGGGCCGCGGCATCGAGCAGGGCCGAGGCCACCCAGAACAGCCGGCGCGCGGACTCGGCGCTGGTGAACTCGACCAGTTGCAGGCAGATGTCGGCGAGGTCGCGCGCGGAGGCCGCGTCGCTGTCCTTCAGCCACCTCAGCAGCGAGCCCTGGAACAACTGGCTGGCCACCTCGGCGCGCCGCTTCACCTGCTCCGGCGGCAGCGGGACCGCGGGGCCGCGGGCCACGGCCGGCAGCTCGACGCCAAGGTTCGGCGAGAACAGCATCGCCTCGGACACGCCCTTCTCACCGCGCGCACCGCGCAGGTCGTTGAGCAGGGGCAGCAGCACCAGCGGGATGTCGCGGAAGCCGGTCTGCAGGCGCTCCAGATAATCCGGCAGCTGCACGATGCCGCGCATCAGCGCGGAGAACGCGTTGTCACGATCGGCGATGCCGCCGGCGACCAGCGCCTTGGCCAGCGCGTGCATCTCCTCGGCCACCATCGCCGCGCCGTAGAGCTCGACCATGCGCAGCGCACCATGCACCTGGGCAAGGCCGTTGGCGCAAAGCGCGAGCTGCGCCGGGTCGCCGCCGTTCTCGACGTAGTCCTCGAGGCCCTGGCGGGCCAGCTTGAGGGTTTCGTCGATCTCCGGTTTGACCCAGGTCAGCGTGGTGTAGTCGTTCTGGTCTTGCAGACGCATCGTGCGCTCTCGGCAATACGGGGGTCACGCCGCGGCTTTCGGCCGCGGGAGAGCGGATCAGTCCGGCAGCTTGAAGTCGGCGACCGAGCGGCGCAGGTCGGCGGCGAGCTGGGCCAGGTTGCCGATCGACTCGGCCGTGTGGCTCGCGCCCAGCGAGGTCTGCGTGGTGATCTCCTGGATGACGGTCATGGTCGCGGTGATGTTGGTCGCGGCGGCCGACTGCTGGCGGGAGGCCTCGGAGATGCTCTGGATGAGGTCGGCGAGGTCGTTCGACACCTTTTCGATCTCGACCAGTGCCAAGCCGGCGTCCTCGGCGAGGCGGGCACCGGCGACCACTTCCGCGGTGGTCTGTTCCATCGAGGACACCGCTTCGTTGGTATCGCTCTGAATGGTGGCGACCAGCGCTTCGATTCGCTTGGTGGCGTTGGAGGCGCGTTCGGCGAGTCGCTGCACTTCGTCGGCCACGACCGCGAAGCCGCGGCCCGCTTCACCCGCCGAGGCCGCCTGGATGGCGGCGTTCAGCGCGAGGATGTTCGTCTGTTCCGAGATGTCGTTGATGAGCTCGATGATCGAGCCGATTTCCTGCGAGGACTCACCGAGGCGCTTGATGCGCTTCGAGGTTTCCTGGATCTGGTCACGGATGTTGTCCATGCCCTGGATCGTCTGGCGCACCACTTCCGCACCCTTGGCGGCGATCTGCACGGAGCGCTGGGCCACGTCGGCCGATTCGGCAGAGTTCTTCGACACCTCGTCGATGCTCGCCGCGATTTCGTTGATCTTCGCGGAGGCCGAGGTGATCTGCTGCGCCTGGTGCTCGGCGGCGTCGGCGAGGTGCATCGCGGTCGCCTGCGTTTCCTGGGCGGCGGCGGCCACCTGCACGGCGGTCTCGTTGATCGTGCCGACAAGGGCGCGCAGCTGGTCGATCGCGAAGTTGATCGAGTCGGCGATCGCGCCGGTGATGTCTTCGGTCACCGTCGCCTTGGCGGTCAGGTCGCCTTCGGCGAGCGATCCCATTTCGTCCAGCAGGCGCAGAATCGCCTCCTGGTTGCGCTGGTTCAGCTCGGTGGCCTGGCGTTCGCGCTTGCGGCCGTCGGAGAAGATGGTCAGCAGCAGGCCACCGACGCCGATGAGCACGCCCAGACCCGAGCCGATGGCCCACCAGGTGTTCGGGAACAGGCGCGCCACATTGGCGTTGGCGAAGGCGCTGGCCAGCGCCTCGCTGTTCTCGCCGAGGACCTGGGCGTCGCCGGAGAGGACATCGCCGGCGGCCTGGACCGCGAACAGGTTGGGGGCCGCGGTGAGCAGGCTCTCGATCTCGGCCTGCGCATCGGCGTACTGCAGTTCCACCGCGTCGAGGGCGGGACGGGCCGAGGCGGCGACCGGCAGCACGCCAAGGTCGGCATTGCCTTCCTTCAGGCCGGCCAGCACCTGGGCGAACACGGCGGCGTCGCGGGCCAGCGCGTCGGACTGGTCGGAACCGGCGCGGATTTCCGCGACACGCTGCGCCATGCGGTTGGCGAGCACGATCTGGCGGTTGGCGATATTGATCTGCGAGGCCGGCGCGCCGGCGTTGGACATGGCGCGCACCACCTCGTCGAGACGGGCGGTGAGGCGCGGAATGCGGCCGGTGAAGGTGTCGGCGGTCTGGGCCAGCGAGAGAATCTCGGTCTGCGCGCCGAGAATCCTGGCAGTATCGGCCGACATCCGCTCCCAGGTGGTGGTGACCTCGCCGAGCGCGGCACCCAGACCGAGGATGGTGACGTCGCCGCGGTAGCCGGGCACGCCTTCGCCGCCGTCATTGAGCGCGGTCACGGCATTGGCGATGGCGTCGCGCGTGCCTTGCAGTTCGGCGAAGGCCTCCTCGCGGCCGTCGATGGCCTCGCCGGCGAAGCGGCCCAGTTTCTGGGCGTCGACCTGCAGGCCGAAGGACAGCGCCGAGGCACTGCTGATCTGCCCGGCGAACCAGGTCGTCGCGAACAGATTGACCGCGAACACGAGCAGCGAGACCGCCAGCAGCAGGGTCCAGGCGCGCAGCCCGCCCCCGGTCAGACGGTCCTGGAAGTTGACTTTCGAAGCGCTCATTACATCGGACCTCGGATCGGAAACAGTGCTGGGCAGAAAGGGGCGCTCAGGCGGCGGCCTGGCGGAACTCGGGGGTGCGGGAAAGCAGGGGGATGTCGAGCACGCCCCAGACGGTGTCGCCCAGGCGGTAGGCGCGCGCCACCACGGCCGCATAGCGCCCGTCGAGCGACTCCGGCCGCTCGATGGCGTGCGAATCGTTGAACGATCGCTGGCCGTACAGCTCGTCGACCAGCAGGACCACGTTGCCGCCGGACTGCTTCACCAGCAGGCAGCGCTGGCCCTCATTGACGGCGCTGCGCTCGCCCTCGAGGAACTGCTTGAGATCGACCACGCCGAAGAGACTGCCGCGCACATTGGCAAGGCCGAGCATCCACGGCTGCGCGCCGGGCACCGGGGTGATCGCCGGCAGGCTGAGGATCTCGACCACGTCGCCGAATGCCCCGGCGAGGCGATGCCGGCCAATGCGGAAGCCGACACCGCGCCAGTGGCCCGGTGCCTCGACCAGCTCGGGGCGCCCGGGCTGGTGGGCGAGCGAACGGCGCTCGTAGTCGAGCAGCAGGTCGAAGGGCGCGCCGCTGGTCATGGCCGTGCTCATGCGGCGGGGGCGTAGCGGCGGACGACGTCGAGCAGTTCGTCGCGGGTGAAGGGTTTGGTGAGGTATTGCTCGGAGCCGACGATGCGACCGCGGGCCTTGTCGAACAGGCCGTCCTTCGACGACAGCATGATCACCGGCGTGCTCTTGAAGAGCTGGTTCGACTTGATCAGCGCGCAGGTCTGATAGCCGTCGAGGCGCGGCATCATGATGTCGACGAAGATCACCTGCGGCTGCACCTCGGCGATCTTGCCGAGCGCCTCGAAGCCGTCGTTGGCCGTCACCACGTCGCAACCCTCCTTCCTCAGGAGGGTCTCGGCCGTGCGCCGGATGGTCTTCGAGTCGTCGATGACCAGAACCCTCAGCCCTGCCAAGGCACCGGTCTCGTTGCTTTCAGTCATTGCATTCCCCGCGAAAGTTCCGGTGCCGGTTCGGCCCGGAAGGGCCGTGGCGCACCGCAGCGCAACCTATATCCCAGTGTCAACAAAACGTGTCAAGCCTGCGCCCCGCCTGATGATTCCATGCGCGCCGCCCCGCCCGTCGCCCTGATACCCTGTTTCACATTCTCTCACCGAAGGGCGCCTCTGGATGCCTCGCCCCCTGGCCGTGGTGATGGACCCCATCGGGTCGATCAAAATCGTGAAGGATTCCACATTCGCGATGCTGCTGGAGGCCCAGCGTCGGGGCTGGGCGTTGCATTACGTCGTTCCCGGCAGCCTGGGCTTCCGCGGCGGGGTGGCCGGTGGCCGGCTGGCGCCGTTGGCGGTAAAGGATGACTCCGCCGGCTGGTTCCGGCTGGGCGAGGCCGCTTGGCAGCCGCTCGGTGCCATGGACCAGGTGCTGATGCGCCGCGATCCGCCGGTCGATGCCGACTTCGTCCACGACACCCAGGTGCTCGCCGCCGCGCAGCGGCAGGGCGCAGCCGTCACCAACGACCCGGCCGGCCTGCTGGAGCTCAACGAGAAGCTGGCCGCGCTGATGTTCCCCGACTGCATCCCGCCCACGCTCGTGAGCCGCGAGGCCGCCGAGTTCAAGGCCTTCGCCGCCGAGCACGGTGAGGTGGTGCTGAAAACGCTGGACGGCATGGGCGGGCGCTCGATCTTCCGCAGCCGCCACGGCGACCCCAACTTCAACGTGATCCTCGAGACGCTGACCGCCAACGGCCAGCACCTCGCCATGGCGCAACGCTTCCTGCCGGAGATCGCCGACGGCGACAAGCGCGTGCTGCTGATCGACGGCGAGCCGGTGTCGCATTGCCT
>DMHI01000098.1:7920-10177 GCA_003449515.1 Lysobacteraceae bacterium
GTGCGGCCGCTGACCGCGCGCGACCGCGAGATCGCCGCGATGGTTGGGCCGGAAATGCGGCGGCGTGGCATGCGCTTCGTCGGGCTCGACGTGATCGGCGGGCACCTGACCGAAGTGAACGTGACCAGCCCGACCTGCATCCGCGAGATCGACGCCGGCGCCGGGCTGAACATCGCCGGCCTGCTCTTCGACGCGCTGGAGCGCGACGCGGCGTGAGTGGGCCGGAGCCGCCGCCCGAGATCGCGATCGGCCCCGGGCAACGGCTCAGCGCCACGACCCTGCTGGCCGCGATCCTGATCGGCATCGTCGTGCTCGGCGTCAGTTTCGGCCGCGACGACGCGGCCGCTGTTGCACCCACGCTCGACGTGATCCTCACCGAAACCGCCAGCCGCACGCCGCCGCAGCAGGCCGACTTCCTCGCCCAGGCCAATCACCGGGGCGGCGGCGAGCACGACGAGGCGCAGCGACCGCGCGAGGACACCAGCGCGCCGGTGCCCAAGCCCGATCCGGGTCTGGCGCCCGTGCCGATCCGCGCGCAGTCGCCGCGGGCGCAGGACGCCATGCCGATGCCGGTACTGACCACCACCGCCGCCAGCGCCGACACCGCGCCGCGCCAGCAGCCGGCACCGGAAACCGATCCGTCGCCACTGCCGCTCGGCGAGCAGTTGCTGGAGCAGCAGATCGAAATGGCCCGGCTGGCGGCCGAGGTGGAACGCCGGCAGGCGCAGTACGCGAAGCGCCCGAAGCGCAAGTTCGTTTCCGCCAGCACTCAGGAATACGCCTACGCCGCCTACCTCAAGACCTGGGTCGAGCGCGTCGAGCGTGTGGGCAATGCCAATTACCCGGAGCGCGCCCGCGCCGAGCGCCTCGAGGGCCAGCTGGTGATGACCGTGGCCGTGCGCCGCGACGGCAGCATCGAGTCGGTGGTGCTGAACACGCCGAGCCGCCATGAGGTGCTGAACCAGGCGGCACGCCGCATCGTCGGGCTGGCGGCGCCCTTCGCGGCGGTTCCGCAGGGTGGCGAACGCGTCGACGTGCTGCACATCACCCGCACCTGGCATTTCCGCAACGGCGCGGTGAGCAGCGAGGACTGAGCAGGCCGCCGGGCATCGGCCCGCGCTGGCCCGGCAGGCCGGGGCATCAACCTGGCTTCGCCGCGCGCGCCGCCGACTGCTCGGCCGAGGTGAGGGCGACCTTGTCGCGCAGGTAGGTGGGCTCGAGGCGCTCAGGCGACACCGCGAGTCCGCGCCCGACATCGCGCGCCGCGATGCGAGCGACGGCCGAGGCGCTGGGCAGCGCGGCGGCGTCGATTCGCGCGAAGCGATCGGCCAGCGGCGCGATCCACGCCCCGCCGCCGGCCATGAAGCCGGTACCCACGCCGATGCGGCTGACGGGGTGGCGTGGTGTGCCAACGGTGGCCGATGCGCCCGCCAGCGCCCTCGACCAACGCAGCGCCAGCGCCCCGCATGCGGCATCGAGCGGCAGCAGCACCTCGTCGGCCACGGCACGCGGCAAGCCATCCGGGTCGCGCTCGAACTCGCCGACGTAGAGCTCACCCATCCGCGCGTCGATGGTGGCGAGCACGCGGCCTTCGGCGACGAAGGGCGCGGCGAGTGCCGCGAGCGTCGACACCGGCAGCACCGGGCGGTCGAGCCCGAGCGCGATCCCCTGCACGAGGCTGATCGCCAGCCGCACGCCGGTGAACGCACCCGGGCCGACGCCAACGGCCAGCGCGTCGAGCTGCGCCTTGGCGACGCCCGCCTCGGCCAGCAGCGCATCGGCCCAGGGCAGCGCCAGCTCGACGTGGCGCCGCGGCGCGATGGCGTGGCGGGCGATCAGCGCGCCGTCGTGCAGCAGCGCGACCGAGCAGGCTTCGGTGGCGAGCTCGAAGGCGAGCAGGGTCGGGCCGCCGCGCTCAGGGCTCATGGGCGGTCTCCGCGGCGGCGCTCGGCTCGGCACAGGACGGATCGAAGAAGGCCTGCACGTCGGCCAGCGCCGTGGTGCGCGTCAGCGGCGGCAGGCTGGCCATGAACACGCGGCCGTAGGGCTTGCTGACGAGGCGCGGATCGCAGAGCACCAGCACGCCGCGGTCGTCGTGGCGGCGGATCAGGCGGCCGACGCCCTGCTTCAGCGCGATGGCGGCGGTGGGCACCTGCTCGGCGAGGAAGGGATTGCCGCCGCGACGACGCACCGCTTCGAGGCGCGCTTCGAGCACCGGATCGTCGGGGGCGGCGAAGGGCAGCTTGTCGATGACGAC
>DMHI01000098.1:10597-10758 GCA_003449515.1 Lysobacteraceae bacterium
AGCAGCACGCCATTGCCGCTGGCGCGGAACTGCTCGATCAGCTGCAGGCGCGGGGCCGTCCCTTGCACGAACAGCGGCCACGGCCCGGCGGCCAGCAGCGCGGCAGCCTCGCGCAGCGCGCGGTGCGAGGTGAACAGCAGGAAGGCGCGGCCCTTCGAGGC
>DMHI01000013.1 GCA_003449515.1 Lysobacteraceae bacterium
GCCCTGCGCGCGGAGCCGCGCACCGCCGATCTGCCTTTCGTGTTCCTCACCGGGCTCGATGAGCGCGAATCCGTGCGTGCCGGCATGAACCTCGGTGCCGACGATTACCTCACCAAGCCCTTCCGCCCCACCGAGCTGCTGTCGCTGGTGCGCGCCCAGTTGCAGCGGTTCGCACGGCGCAGCGAGCAGCGCCTGCGGCTCGAGGCCGAGGCCCGGCAGTTGCGTGAATTCGATTCGGTCACCGGCCTGCCCAACCGCGGCACCTTTGTCGACCGGCTTGCCCGCCACATCGATGCCGGCGGCGATCCGGTGGTGGCCAGCCTCGCACTCGGCCAACTGCCCGTGCTCCGGCAGACCCTCGGGCAGGGGCCGGCCAACGAAGTGATGCGTGAGGGAGCGAACCGGCTGCTCGACAGCGCCCGATCCCGTCTCGGCGCCGACGTGGTGCTGGCGCGCTCCGGCGAGCATCGTTTCGCGCTGGCGATCGAGGGGGTCGACGAGGCCGCGGTGGAAGCGATGCTGCGCGATGTGCTGGCACCGCTGGCGGAACCGATGGCCATCGATGGCCGTCGGTTGTTCTTCGACGCCTCGGTGGGGGTGGCGGTGTTCCCGCGCGACGGCGACAGCGCCGAGGCGCTGCTGGACAACGCCGAGACCGCCGAGCCGGCGACCGCGCCCGGCGGCACCGTCGCGTTCTATTCCGCCGAGAACAGCGCCGTCCGTGGACGCCAGGTGCGCCTGTTGCAGGACCTCCGGCTGGCGCTGGAGCGCGGCGAGTTCACCCTCGCCTACCAGCCGCAGCTGGCGCTGGCGGGTGAGCGGCTGGCGGGCTTCGAGGCGCTGCTGCGCTGGCATCACCCCGAGTTCGGGCAGGTGGCGCCCAGCGAGTTCATTCCGCTTGCCGAGGACTCCGGCCAGATCCTGCCGATCGGCAGTTGGGTGCTGCGCGAGTCGCTGCGCCAGCTCCGCGTCTGGCGCGCTGCCGGGCTCGGCATCGAGCGCATCGCCGTGAACCTGTCGCCACGGCAGTTCGAGGATCCCGGACTCGTCGGCGGCGTCTGGGCGGCGCTCGACGAGGCCGGCCTGCCGCAGGGCTCGCTGGAGCTCGAGATCACCGAGAGCGTGGCGTTCCACGATCCCGAGCGTGCGATCGCGCTGATGGCCAGCCTGCGCCGGCTCGGCGTGGTGCTGGCGCTCGACGACTTCGGCACCGGCTACTCCAACCTCTCGCAGCTCAAGCGCCTGCCGGTCGATGTGATCAAGATCGACCAGCTCTTCGTCCGCCAGATCGTCCGCGATCCCGGCGACGCCGCCATCGTGCGCGCCGTGATCGCGCTGGCGCATGGCTTCGGGCTCAAGGTCGTCGCCGAGGGCGTGGAGACGCCGGCGCAGGTCATCAAGCTCGCGCAGCTCGGCTGCGATGTCTGCCAGGGCTACCACTACGGTGCGCCGATGACCGCCGCTGCGGTGCCGGCGTGGATGACCGAGCGCGGTTTCGCCTGATGCCGGTGGGCCGGCCACGGTGGCGCGGCGAGCGCGCTACTGCGTCGCGTCGGTCTTGCCCTTGAAGCGGCACAGGTCGCGCACCGGGCAGGCGCCGCACAGGGGCTTGCGCGCCTTGCAGACGTAGCGGCCGTGCAGGATCAGCCAGTGGTGCGCGTCCTGCTTGAATTCGGCGGGCACCACCTTCAGCAGCTTCTGCTCGACCGCGTCGACCGTCTTGCCCGCCGCGAGGCCGCTGCGGTTCGACACCCGGAAGATGTGCGTGTCCACCGCGATCGTCGGCTCGCCGAAGGCGGTGTTCAGCACCACGTTCGCGGTCTTGCGGCCAACGCCGGGCAGGGCTTCGAGCGATGCGCGGTCGCGCGGCACCTCGCCACCATGCCGCTCGACGAGGATGCGGCAGGTGGCGATCAGGTTCGCGGCCTTCGCGTTGTACAGGCCGATGGTGTTGATATGGCCCTTCAGCTTCGCCTCGCCAAGCGCAAGGATCGCGGCGGGCGTGTTGGCGACCGGGAAGAGCCGGCGCGTGGCCTTGTTGACGCCGACATCGGTGGCCTGCGCGGAAAGCAGCACGGCGGCCAGCAGCTCGAACGGCGTCGTGTATTCGAGCTCGGTGGTCGGGTGCGGATTCAGCTCGCGCAGGCGGCGGAACAACGCGACGCGCTCGGCGGGTGTCATGGCGGGCATTCAATCGTCCTTGACGACATCGCTCGCGGGCCCGTGCGGCGCATCGCCGCGTCGGCGTTCGCCGAGCCAGCGCGGCCGCAACCGGCGGTCGATCAGCGGCGCGGCGGCGTTCATCAGCAGCACCGCGAAAGCGAGGGCGCCGGGATCGTCAGCCCAGCGCCGGATCGCCAGCATCAGCAGGGCCACGCCGGCACCGAAGACCAGCCGGCCACGCGGCGTCGAGCAGCCGGAAACCGGATCGGTGGCGATGAAGAACGCCGCCATCACCAGTGCGCCCGAGAGCAGGTGCGCCACTGGACTCGGGTGGCTTCCGGGGTCGTGCAGCCAGAACGGCAGACCGAGCAGCAGCGTGGTGCCCAGCACCGCCACCGGCGTCTGCCACGCGATCACCCGCGCCCTGAGCAGCAGGATGCCGCCGAGCGCATAGGCCGCAACCACCCACGCCTCTGCCGCGACGATCCCGCGCGCGAACTCGGCGGGGAAGGCGATCACCACCACCGCCACGCCCACCATCGCCGGATTGAAACGGTTGTGGCCGAGCCCGCCGAACAGGTGCTTGGCCACGACAATGGCCGAGGCCACGCCGGCCGCGTTCATCCACCACGGCGCGGTGGGCGGCAGCAGGAGCGCGAACAGCACCGCCGTCAGCGGGGCGGAGAGATCGGTGAGCGCGGGCTTCAAGGCCGCGCCGCGCAGCCTCAGCATGATCGCCTCGAACGCCATCGCCAGCGTCACCGCCAAGGCGATCTGCCACAGCACGCCCGGGCCGGACAACAGCGTCGTCGCCGCGATGCCCGGCAGCAGGGCCAGCAGCACCCGCGCCATGGTGGCCTGCGGCGCGCGCGCGAGATGGATCGACGGCACACCCGGATCGCGGAAGGTGCGGGTCACGGGGCGCTCCGGTCATTGTCGCCGGCGTCGCGCGGTGGCGTCGCATCCGTCGGCGTCGCGCCGCCCTCGCGCTTCGCCCGCGCCTTCGCCAGCGCCGCCGCCGCTGCGCCCGACACGCGCTTCATCCGCTGCGCTTGCGACGTTGCCGCCGCCTCGGCCTCGCGTTGCAGGCGTTCGATGCGCCGCTCGAAACGCTGCCTCGCCGCATCGGCCTTCCAGCGCCGGTACGCCGCGCGCCACGCCGCCTCGCGCGCCACGCGGAACCCCGCAGTGAGCGGAATCGCGCTCGGGCATACCGCATCGCAGGCGCCGCATTCGATACAGGCGATAAGGCCCAGGGCGTCCGCGCCGGCGGCGTCGCCGGCTTGAAGTCGCGCGTGGATCAGTTGCGGCTGCAGCCGCGATGGGCAGACAGTCGCGCAGTCACCGCAGCGGATGCAGGGCAGGGCCGTGCGCGCCACCGGCGCCCGCCACACCGTGGCGGCGATGGTGGTCTTGCCGATCGCCACGCCGTCGTCCGGCAGCGCCACGCCCATCATCGGGCCGCCGGCGCGCAGTACCGCCGCGTCATCGCGCCAGCCGCCCAGCGCCTCTCCCAGCGCGGCCATCGGTGTACCGATCGCCACCTCGAAGGTCGCCGTTGCATCGATGCCATCGCCGCCCACGGTGACGAGGCGTGACACCAGCGGCTCACCGCGCACCACGGCGCGCCAGGCGGCGAATGCCGTGCCGACGTTGTGCACCAGCACACCGATATCGCGCGGCAGTCCGTTGTCGGGCACCTCCTCGCCGGTGATCGCGTGGATGAGCGGGCGTTCGCCGCCGATCGGGTAGCGATCCGGCAGCAGCGCCAGCGCCGGTGCCGGCGTGCCCAGGCCGGGCCGCGCATCGGCATCGCCGCGGGTGTGCGCGCCGGTATTGGCTTCGGCATCGAGCATGGCCTGCAGCGTCGCGGCCAGGTGCGGCTTGATCGCCAGCACGATGCGGGTTGCGCCGCAGAGCCGCGCCAGCAGCCGTCCACCAGCGATCACCTCGGCCGCGCGCTCGCGCAACAGGGCGTCGTCGCAGGCGACGACCGGTTCGCACTCGGCGCCATTGAGGATCAGCAGGCGGCACCCGGCCGCGAGCTTCTCCGCACTCGGGACGCCGACGCCGCCAAGCCCCACCACGCCGGCATCGGCGATCCGACGCCGCAGCGCCTCCACCGGAGCCGTGCGCCCATCCAGGGGCGGGAACGCGGTGCTCGCCTCGTCTTTGCCATCGCCTTCGGCTGCGAGTGTTCCGCGCGCCCATGCGTCGCGCTCGGTCGCATCGACATCGATCACCACATGCAGCGCCTGCGGCGTTCCCGGCAGCGCCACCGGGCCGGGTTCGATCGCCACCACCACGCCCGCCGCCGGCGCATGCACATCGGCCCCGGGGGTGTTGTCGGGCACGCGGCCGATGCGCTGCCAGCGCGCCACGCGCTCACCAATGGCCACGCAGGGCTCGCAGGCGGCACCGGCGTGCTGCAGCAGCGGCACGCGCAGCCGTGGCGGCAGCGGCAGACGGCGCACACCGTCGGGGGCCGGCTTCATCGCCGGCAGCACGAGGCCGCCGAAAAAGCGCCGCAGGATCATCGCCACGACCCCCTCACCCTTCGCCCCCGGCGGCGGCGTCGCCCCATCGCCTGCAGGCCGATCATGCGCCGGCGCGCCCGCTCAACGCCCGCTGAAGATCGGCTTGCGCTTGCCAAGGAAGGCAGCGGTGCCTTCCTTCATGTCCTCGGTGGAGAACGCGATGGCG
Source organism: Lysobacteraceae bacterium (assembly GCA_003449515.1). Lineage (GTDB taxonomy): Bacteria > Pseudomonadota > Gammaproteobacteria > Xanthomonadales > Xanthomonadaceae > Silanimonas. The sequence continues at coordinate 4,867 of DMHI01000013.1, forward strand.
AAGCCCTGCGTTTCGTAGTCGAGGCCGATGTCGAGCGGCGCCTCGCCGCCGATCAGCACCGCGTCGAGGATGCCGCGCAGGGCCTGTGGCGCGGCGTTGGCGAGTTGTTCGGCCACGGCGAAGCTGGCGGCTTCGAGTTCCGCCGCCGCCACCACGCGGTTGACGATGCCGAGCTGGAACGCGCGCTCGGCGCTGATCGGTGCCCCCAGCAGACAGAGCTCGAGCGTCGCCGCACGGCCGGCCAGGCGCAGCAGGCGCTGCGTGCCGCCAAAGCCCGGGATCAGGCCAAGGTTGATCTCGGGCTGGCCGATCTTGGCGCTGTCGGCGGCGATGCGCAGGTGGCAGGCCATCGCCAGCTCGAGTCCGCCGCCCAGGGCGAACCCGTTCAACATGCCGACCACCGGCTTGCCGAGGCGCTCGATGCGGGTCATCAGCGCCTGCCCGTGGCGCGAGAAATCGCGCGACTGCACCGGGCTCAGGCCATTCATCTCGGCGATGTCGGCACCGGCGACGAAGGCCTTGGGCCCCGCACCGGTCAGCACCACCGCGCGCACGCCCTCGTCGGCTGCCGCGGCGGCGAAGGCCGCGTGCAGCTCGGTCAGGGTCGCGTGGTTCAGCGCATTGAGCTTGTCGGGGCGGTTGACGGTGATGACGCGGACGGCGCCGCGATCGTCGGTTAGCAGGGTGTCAAAGCTCATGCGTGTGGCTCCTCCGGTGCGGCTGTTGACGCGCTTTGCCCGGAATGTCAGTGGCGATTCAGGGGTTCGGCCGGTATTCTACGTCGCCCTCGAGGCCGCCCAACGGCTTCGATTCTTTTCATGCCGGAGACTTTGATGATCGTGCGCGTCCTCGCCGTTGCCCTTGCCGCCGCCGTTGCGACCGCCGCGGTCGCCCAGGCTCCCGCCCCAACCGCGCCGCCGCGCCCCCAGGCCGCGCCGCCGGCAGCGCAGCCGCTGCCGCAGCCCGACAAGAACACCCTGAGCTACGCGCTCGGTTACGACGCTGGCCTGTCGATCGTCAACGCCAAGGCCGATGTCGATATGAACCAGGTCATCCGCGGCCTGCAGGACGCCTACAACAAGCGCCAGGCGGCCTTCCCGGAAGAGAACATGGCCCGCGCGGTGGCTTGGCTGCAGCAGAAGCTGCAGGCCGAGGCCCGCGCCCAGTTCGAGACCGCCGCCCGCGAGAACAAGGCCAAGTCCGACGCCTTCCTCGCCGCCAACCGCGCCAAGGCCGGTGTCACCGTGCTGCCCTCGGGCATCCAGTACCGCATCATCGACGCCGGCACCGGCGCCAAGCCCACCGCCAACAGCGAGGTGCAGATGCACTTCCGCTACTCGCTGCACACCGGGCAGGAGCTGGCCAACACCTATGCCGCGCCGAACGCGCAGCCGGCCACCTTCCGCGTCAACCAGTTCCCGCTCACCGGCATCCGCGAAGTGCTGCCCTTGATGGGCGTGGGCGCGCGCTGGGAGATCTTCCTGCCGGCCGACAAGGCCTTCGGCAACGACCCGCGTTCGCCGGTCGGCCCGGGCCAGGCCCTGGTGTTCGACCTCAAGCTGGTCAGCGTCAGGTAAGGCGGCGCTTGCGGTACGTCGGCAGGGCGTCGCTGTGGCGGCGCCCTGTGCGTTTCTGGTGGGCCGGGTCAGGCCTTGCCGGCGTCCCGCAGGGCTCACCCGCGACACGCCGTGCCATGTCCATCCCGATCCTCACGCCCTGCACCGGCATCTGCGCGCTCGACGCCGCCGGTTTCTGCGAGGGTTGCTTCCGCACCGGCGACGAGATCGCGCAGTGGGCGCTGCTGGGCGAGGCCGAGCGCCAGCGTCTGATCGACGAGGTGCTGCCGGAGCGCGAGGCGCGCCTGGCGCGTTGAGCCCGATGCCGCCGCGCGACCGCCTCGCACGCGCATTGCACGCCCTGCATCCGGTGCCGGTGCAAGCGCCGTGGAACCTCGAACAACTCGCCGACCTGCTGCCGGATGAGCCCCTGTGTCCGGCCGCGGTGCTGGTCGGGCTGCGCGAGCACGCCAGCGGCACCACGGTGCTGTTGACGCGACGACAGGATGCGCTGCGCCACCACGGCGGGCAGATCAGCTTTCCCGGTGGCCGCGTCGATGCCAGCGACGACGGCCCGCTGGCCGCCGCCCTGCGCGAAACCGATGAGGAAGTGGGCCTGCCTGCCGCGGCGATCGAGCCGGTCGGTTGGCTCGATCCGTACGCGACGATCACCGGCTTCCACGTCCACCCGCTGGTCGCGCGCATCGATCCCGATCGCCCGCTGCGGCCGAATGCGAACGAAGTGGCCGAGGCCTTCGAGGTGCCGCTGGCGTTCCTGCTCGATGGCGCCAACGCTTGTGATTTCGAGGTGGAATGGCGTGGCAGGAGGCGGACGCTGGTCGAGTACCGGTGGCGCGATTACCACATCTGGGGTGCCACCGCAGCCATGCTGGTGAACCTGCGCGAGCGTTTGCGGGCTGTTCCCGGCGGCTGAATACTCGCGGCACCCGCACTTCAGGCTGCCCACGATGACGAATCCGCCCGCTGCCGCCGGGGTTGCACCGCCGGGTGCCGCCGAGGCATCGCCCTTGATCGATGTCGAGACACTGCGCGCCCGGCTTGCCGAGCCGGCACTGCGCATCGTCGACGCGCGCTTCGATCTTGCCGACAGCGCCGCCGGCCAGCGCGCCTTCGGCGAAGGCAGCGCCCACCAGCGTGATGCCGCAGGGCACGCCATCGCCGCGCCGGCCATTGGGCACGGCCAGCGCCGAGAGGTCGCAG
>DMHI01000076.1:0-2794 GCA_003449515.1 Lysobacteraceae bacterium
TCAGCGGCGTGCGCGCGACGTCGACCTCATTGCTGAACACCCACAGGTGCCCGGCGCGCAGACGGCGCTCCTCGCCTTTCTTCAGTACCAGTGGTGCGATGCTGCCCAAGCGGAACTCCTCCTTTTGTCGGCCGTCGTCGCCTGCCACGGCATCGTGCCGGCGCGCCAGCGGTTCAGACCCAGCGCGGCAGCAGGATCAGGCCCCAGCACAGCAGCACATTGAGATCGCACAGGAACACGGCGGCCGATCCCATGTCCTTGGCGCGCTTGGCCAGCTCGTGCCATTCGCTGCCGAAGCGGTCGACCACCGCCTCGACGGCCGAGTTGACCACCTCGACGATCAGCACCAGCATCAGGCTGCCAACGAGGATGGCGCGCTCCACGCCGGTCTCGCCCAGCCACAGGCCAAGCGGCGCCAGCACCGCGAACAGGTAGACCTCGAGGCGGAACGAGCTCTCCAGCCGCCACGACGAGGCCAGGCCCTGCAAGGACCAGGACAGCGCGCGCCAGACCCGGAACGGCGAGCGCGGCGCATGGCTGTCGGTGCTGTCGGCCATGGCGCGCGATCCGGGAATCCCGTGGACTTGCAGGCGGCGCAGACTACCACAGCAGCGCCGGCGCTGACGGCGGGTTAACGGCGCTTTGGCATGATGCGTCGACCCTCACGAGAATCAGGATGCCGACATGTTCGACCCCGAAAGGCTGCTCAAGCAGGTGATGAACCAGGCCCTCAGCGGCCAGCTCGGCGGCAAGCAGCGCCGCCACAAATCGGGCTACGGCGGCAGCGGGCTCGGTGGACTGCTGGGTGCTTCGTCGCGCCCGTCCTCCAGCGGCGGCCTCGGCAGCCTGCTGGGTGGCGTGCTTGGTGGAGGACGCGCCGGCGGCGGCATGTCGACGGCGACCAAGGCGAAGATCGGCATGGGCGCGCTGGGCCTCGCCATCGCCGCCTACGAACACTACAAATCGAAGAACAGCGCGACGACGGCTGGGCACGCGCCGTCGCCGCCGCCTCAAGCCGCGTACGCCGGCAGCCCGCCGCCGCCGCCCGCCTTCGGCACCGCACCGCCACCGCCGCCCGCCACGGCAGCGGCGTCGAACCCGCAGCAGGCCGAAGAGGCGATGCACCTGCTGCGCGCGATGATCTCTGCCGCCAACGCCGACGGCCTGATCGACGCCGACGAGCGCCAGCGCATCCTCGGCAGCGCGCGCGAGGCCGGCCTCGACGCCGACGATATCGCCGCACTCGAAGGCGAGCTGGCGGCGCCGCTCACCGCCGCGCAACTGGTGGCGCGTACCCGCCCGACGCTGCGCGAACAGGTCTACGTGGCGTCCGTCATCGCCATCGGTCGCGATACCGACATCGAGGTGCGCTATCTCGATGATCTCGCGCAGAAGCTCGGCCTCGACGCCGCCGCACGCGACGCGCTACACACCGAACTCGGCCTCTGACCGTTTCAAGGAGCACGCCATGCACCAGTGGTACCTCAGCTACAACGGCCAGCAGATGGGCCCGCTCGACACCTCCGCCGCGATCGCGCAGGCGGCGCGGAATCCCAACGGCCACTGCTGGCGCGCCGGCTTCGCCGAGTGGCTGCCGATCGCCGCCTGCGCCGAGCTGCGCAGCGAATCGGCCGCCGGCAACGTGATGTCGCCGCCGCCGCCGTCCTTCGCCAGCGGCCAGCGCGCCGACGTGATCGACTACCGGATCTACGGCGAGGACATGCAGTTCGTCGAGATCGAGCTGGATCCCGGCGAGTCCGCGGTCGCCGAGGCCGGATCGATGATGTACAAGGACGCCGTCGTCAACATGGAGACCGTGTTCGGCGACGGCAAGCCCAGCAGCGGCGGCAGCTTCATGGACAAACTCGTCGGTGCCGGCAAGCGCCTGGTCACCGGCGAATCGCTGTTCACCACGGTGTTCACCCACGCCGGTGGCGGCGGCAAGGCCAAGGTCGCGTTCGCCGCACCCTACCCCGGCACCATTGTGCCGATGACGCTGTCGAACTACGGCGGCCGCATCATCTGCCAGAAGGACAGCTTCCTCGCCGCCGCTCGCGGCGTGTCGATCGGCATGCACTTCCAGCGCAAGGTGATGACCGCGCTGTTCGGCGGCGAGGGCTTCATCATGCAGAAGCTCGAGGGCGATGGCCTGGTCTTCGTGCATGCCGGCGGCACCATCGTCGAGCGCCAGTTGCAGCACGGCGAGCGCCTCGACATCGACACCGGCTGCGTGGTGGCCTACACCGACGGCGTCAACTTCGACATCAGGTCGGTGGGCTCGGTGAAGTCGATGCTGTTCGGCGGCGAAGGCGTGTTCATGGCCACGCTGACCGGCCCCGGCAAGGTCTGGATCCAGTCGCTGCCGTTCTCGCGCCTCGCCGGCCGGATGCTGCAGGCGGCACTCAAGCCCGGCCGCGACGAGGGCTCGGTGCTGGGCGGCCTCGGGCAGGTGCTGGGCGGCGACCGCAGCTTCTGATCAGCTCGCGATGTAGTTGTGCAGCGCCGCGATCTCGTGGCGCTGATCCTCGATCACCAGCTTGAGCAGGTCGCCGATCGAAACCACCCCGAGCACCTCGTCACCCGCCACCACGGGAAGATGCCGGAAGCGGTGTTCGTGCATGAGCTGCATGCACTCCTTCGCCCGCTGCTCGGGGCCGACGGTGCGCACCGGACTGGTCATGATCGTGCGCACCGGCGTGGTCGCCGAGGCGCGGCCCTGCAGCACGATCTTCCGCGCGTAGTCGCGCTCGGTGAGGATCCCCACCAGGCGCGAGCCCTCCATCACCAGCACCGC
>DMHI01000076.1:3192-4948 GCA_003449515.1 Lysobacteraceae bacterium
TTCTTGCCGTCGAGGATCTGTCGCACGCTGCGCATGGTGGCCTCCACTCGGATGACGCCCCGATCATACGCCGCCGCCACCGGCGCTCAAGCACCGACCGGCCCGGCGGCGGCGGACGGCGCGCCGCTCACGGGGTGGGCAGGCGCGCCTCGTCGATCACGTACAGCGGCCGCTGCTTGGCCTCGAGGTAGAGCCTGCCGAGGTACTCGCCGATGATGCCGAGCGCCATCAACTGCAGGCCGCCAAGAAAGCTGATCACCACCATCATCGACGGCCAGCCCGCCACCGGATCGCCCCAGAGCAGGGTGCGGGCGATCACCCACAGCCCCCCCACGAAGGCCAGGGCGGCGCTGGCCAGGCCCGCATAGGTGGCCACCCGCAGCGGCACGGTGGAGAACCCGGTGATGCCCTCGAGCGCGAGGTTCCACAGCCGCCAGTAGTTGAACTTGCTCGCCCCGGCCACGCGCGGCGCGCGTTCGTAGTCGAAGGCCTCGGCGCGGAACCCCACCCAGGCGAACAGGCCCTTCATGAACCGCTGACGCTCGCGCAGACCGCGCAGCGCCGCCACCGCACGTGGTCCGAGCAGGCGGAAATCGCCGGTATCGTGGGGAATCGGTGTGTCAGAAAGCGCGTTGATGACGCGGTAGAACGCCGCCGCCGTCGCCCGCTTCAGCCACGGCTCGCCGCGGCGTCCGCTGCGGCGGCCGAACACCACTTCGGCGCCGGCCCGCCACCGCGCCACCATCGCTGCCACCAGCTCGGGCGGGTCCTGCCCGTCGGCATCCAGCACCACCACCGCCGCGCCCGGCGGCACATGGTCGAGTCCTGCCGTGAGCGCCAGCTCCTTGCCGAAGTTGCGCGACAACCGGATCGCGCCCACCCGCGCCGGATGCGCGGCGACGAAGCCCGCCAGCAGCGCCCAGGTGGCATCGCGGCTGCCGTCGTCGACGTAGACCACGCGCGCGCCGGGGCCATGCGCTTCCGCCACGGCAAGCAGGCGCGGATGCATCGCCGGCAACGCGGCCTCCTCGTTGTGGGCCGCCACCAGCAGCACCAGGTCCACCTCGCTCATCGCCCCTCCCTCCCTGCTCGCTCGCGTCCGCCGGGCCCGGTGGACGGATCACGCCCCGGTATGCCGCAACACCCGGCCAGGTAGGCGGGCCCGCCGAGGTTGCGCGCCTGCCGCGCGATCCACGCCGTGCGGCGCTGCACATACGGCCCCGGTGCCGCCGCACTCCAGCGTTTCGGGCTCGGCAGCACGGCGGCGAGGCGCGCGCTCTCGTAGGCGCTCAGGCGTTTCGCCGGCTTGCGGAAATAGGCCTGCGCCGCCGCCTCGGCACCGTAGATGCCATCGCCGAATTCGGCGATGTTGGCGTACACCTCGAGGATGCGCTGCTTCGGCCACAGCAGCTCGATCAGCACCGTGTACCAAGCCTCGACGCCCTTGCGCAGCCAGCTCTGTCCGCTCCAGAGGAACAGGTTCTTCGCCACCTGCTGACTGATCGTGCTGGCCCCGCGCACACGGCCGCCACGGGCGTTGCTTTCAAGCGCCTTGTCGATCGCCTCGAGGTCGAAGCCCGAATGCGTGGGGAAGTGCTGGTCTTCGGCGGCGACCAGCGCGATCGGCAGCTCGGGAGAGAGCGCGTCCCAGTCCACCCAGTCGTGGCGCAACACGAAGCCCTCCTCGCCGGCGCGGAACGCCTGCCACTGGCGGTCGAGCATGAAGGCGCTGGTCGGCGGGTCGATGACACGCAGC
>DMHI01000188.1 GCA_003449515.1 Lysobacteraceae bacterium
GCCTTCCAGACCAACATCCTGGCGCTGAACGCGGCGGTGGAAGCGGCGCGTGCCGGCGAGCAGGGCCGCGGCTTCGCTGTGGTGGCGTCGGAGGTGCGCGCGCTGGCGCAGCGCTCCGCGGCCTCGGCGCGCGAGATCAAGGCGCTGATCCAGCAGTCGAACGCGCGCGTCGGCGAGGGCGCAAGGGTGGTCGATGCCGCCGGCCGCACCATGCAGGACACCGAGGCGGCGATCCGCCGGGTGAACGGTCTGATGCAGCAGATCGCCGAGGCCTCCGCCGAGCAGGCCGGGGGCATCGGCCAGGTCGGGCAAACCATCACCCAGATGGATACCGCCACCCAGCAGAACGCCGCACTCGTCGAAGAAGCCACGGCCGCCGCACGGTCGATGGCGGAACAGGCGGCGGCGCTCGCCGAGCTCACCGCCCGCTTCACCCTGCGTCGGGACAGTGGCCCAGCGCACTGAATGCCGCGCCGATCTGCCGCACCATCACCGCATACCCCGAGGACCCACGCCCATGAACGCGCAAGCCGACGCCAACCACGAGTTTCTCGCCTTCAAGCTCGGCGACGAGGAGTACGGGGTCGACATCCTCTCCGTGCAGGAGATCCGCGGCTACGACACCGTCACCCGCGTTCCCGAGGCGCCCGAATACATCAAGGGCGTCATCAACCTGCGCGGCGTGATCGTGCCGGTCGTCGACCTGCGGCTGAAGTTCAAGCTTGGCCGGGCCAGCTACGACGAGTTCACGGTGATGATCGTGCTCAACCTCAAGGGCAAGGTGATCGGCGCGGTGGTCGATGGCGTCTCCGACGTGGTCCAGGTGGAAGCCGGGCAGATCCGCCCCACCCCGGAGTTCGGCGGGATCATCGACACCCGCTTCATCTCCGGCATCGCGACCGTCGGCGAGCGCATGCTGATCCTGCTCGACATCGAGTCGCTGATCCTCAGTGCCGACATCACTGGCGCCGCGCCGGCCGCCGCCTGATCGCGGACCAGGGAGTCGCCCGATGGATGCGGTGAAGAAGGGGATCCGGGCGCTCGGCCCGGTGCTGGCCAAGGTCCGCGCCGCGCTGGCTTCGCGCGCCTTCGCGCTGTTCCGCACCGCCGACGGCCGCGAGTGGAGTGTGGGCGGACGCCTGAGCCTCGTCTCCGCCGCCGTGGTGGTGCTGATCCTCGGAGCGATCGCCATCGTGGTCGCGCGCGGCAGCGCCTCCGCGCTGAACAACAAGGCCGAGCAGGGCCTCGCCGGCTCGACCGACGCGATCATGGCCACGCTGGAGGTCTACCGCGCCGGCCTCGATCTCGACGCCCAGCGCATGTACGGCGCCTTTCTCGGCACGCTGCCGCAGAACGTGATCGTGCGCAGCGCCGACGAGCGCATACCCGCTGGCGACGGCGATGCGCCGGCGTTGCGGATGGACGATCGGCTCATCAACGGCGATACCGTGCTGGTCGACGACTTCACCCTCAACACCGAGGCCGCCGCGGTGGTGTTCGTGCTCGATGGCGAGGAGTTCCGGCAGATCACCTCCTCGCTGCTCGACGACACCGGCAACCGGCCGCTGGGCGTGGCGATGGCACGCGAGCACCCGGCCTACGCGTCGCTTCTTGCCGGTGCGTCACTGACCCTCGCCGAGCGCCTGTACGGCATCGACTACATCACCCATTACGAGCCGATCTTCTCGGCCAGCGGCACCACCGATGACGACGGTGCCGTGGTCGGTGCGGTGATGGTCGGCATCGGCTACGAGGCGGCGCTCACCGCGCTCAACGAGCAGCTCGCGGGGCTCGACCTCGGCGACGGCGGTCGCCTTGTCGTGGTGCAGACCCGCGATGGCGAATCGCGCTTCGCCGTGCATCCGATGCTCTACGACACGCCGCTGTCCGGCGACGGCGCCGATCCGGCGGCGGCCCGTATCGCCGCCGTGCTGGAAAACGCCGACGGCAGCCACCTCGCCGATCTGCCGGTCTGGGCCGAGCCGACGCAGCCGGCGATCGACGAACCGCACCTGGTCGCACTGCGCACCTTCGAGCCTTTCGGCTGGCGCCTGCTCGCGCAGATGCCCGAAAGTGCCGTGCAGGCGGAGGCGCGAGCCCTCGGCTGGCGCATCGCGCTGTTCTCGCTGCTGGGCGCGTTGCTGATCGCTGCAGCGGTGGTCTGGCTGTCGCGCCGTCTGGTCGCGCAGCCGCTGGCCCGCGCCGTGGATTTCGCCGGTGCGGTCGCCGCCGGCGATCTGGAAGCGCGGCCCGATGCCGCCGCGCGCGCCGAGATCGGCGCACTGAACCGCGCGCTCGGCGACATGATCGTCAAGCTCAAGGAGCGTCAGGAGGTCGAGCGCCGCGCCGCCGACGAGGTGAAGCGACTCGCCGATGAGACCTCGGCGATCGCCAACGCGCTCGACGCCGCCTCGAGCGCGGTGCTGATGACCGATGCCGATCACGTGATCCGATACGCCAACCGCGCGATGCGCGCGCTCGCCGGGGATGCCGCGCCGGCGCTGGCGAGCGTGGCACCGGGCTTCGCCGTCGATGCGCTGCTGGGCTTCCATTTCGGTGCGCTGTATTCCATGCCGGGCCCACCGACGCAGCCGACCGCGGCCGAAGTCGACTACGGCGGTCGCAGCTTCCGGCTCGAGCTCAGTCCGTGGTTCGACGACGAGTCGCGCTATCGCGGCTGCGTGGTGACCTGGAGCGAGCGCACCGCCGAGCTCGCGGTCCAGCGCGAGGTCCAGGCCATCGTCTCGGCGGCGGCCGGGGGCGACCTGTCGGGGGCGATCGCGCTGGAGGGCAAACAGGGCTTCCTGCGCGAGCTCGCCGTCGCCGTGAACGATCTGCTCGGCGCCACCCGCGACGGCGTGGCCGAGGTGCAGGCCGTTCTTGCCGCGCTGGCCGAGGGCGACCTGGCGCAGCGATCCACCGTCGAGCTCCGGGGCGTGTTCGCGCGGATGCGCGACGATGCCAATCGCAGTGCCGAGCGTCTCTCCGGCGTGATCGCGGCGATCCGTGCAGCGGCCGAGTCGATCACCACGGCCTCGGGCGAAATCGCCGCCGGCAACCAGGACCTCTCGGCGCGTACCGAGCAGCAGGCGGCCAGCCTCGAGGAAACCGCCTCGTCGATGGAGGAGCTCACCGCCACGGTGAAGCAGAACGCCACCTCGGCCGGGGAGGCCGCAACCCTGGCGGGCGGCGCCGCGAAGGAGGCCGTGGACGGTGGCCGGCTGGTCGATGACGTGGTGGTGACGATGAAGCAGATCCAGGCCAGCTCGAAGAAGATCGGCGACATCATCGGCACCATCAATGGCATCGCCTTCCAGACCAACATCCTCGCCATCAATGCGGCGATCGAAGCCGCGCGAGCGGGCGAAGCCGGTCGCGGCTTCGCAGTGGTGGCGAGCGAGGTGCGCTCGTTGGCACAGCGCACCGCCGAGGCCAGCAAGCAGATCCGCGGCATCATCGAGGAGTCCAACCAGCGCATCGGGGCCGGAGCGACCTTGGCCGGTCATGCCGGCCAGGCCATGCACGGCGTGGTGGGTTCGGTGCGCCGCGTCACCGACCTGATCGGCGAGATCTCGGCGGCGTCGATCGAGCAGAGCCAGGGCATCGAGCAGGTCAATCAGACCATCGCCCACATCGACGAGGCCACGCAGCAGAACGCCGCCCTGGTCGAAGAGGCCACGGCCGCGGCACGCTCGATGGAAGACCAGGCGGCCGAGCTGGTGGCCCTGGTGGCGCGCTTCCGCCTCGCCGAGGGCGCGGCATCCGGCGATCGGGGCTGAGTCATAGCGCAGGCCGTGATCGCGCGCGACTTCGAGTACACCGAGAGAGAC
>DMHI01000091.1 GCA_003449515.1 Lysobacteraceae bacterium
GCCGATCGCTCGGCGGCGGAGGCCGGCGTCATCGCCTGACGACGATGCGACCTCCGGCACATTGACCGGCAGGCCCATCGCGGCATGCTGCATCGAAAGGATCGAACGACTCCCATGCTCAAGCCGCTGCCCCTTGTCCTCGCCCTCGCGCTGCCGCTGGTACTCGCCGGCACGGTGTCGTCGCCCGCGGTTGCCACCGGTGCCGAGGCCGCACCGCGCGGCGCGATCGCCGCGGTCGAACGGCCCGCGCCCGCGTCGGTGTTCCGCCCCACCGTCGATCAGCAGGGTGCGGCGCGGATGGTGTATGGCGTGCTGTCCGACAGCCGCTACGCCTACACCCCGAAGCCGCTCGACGACACGCTGAGCAGCGCGATCCTCCGCCGCTACCTCGAGATGCTCGACGGCCAGCGGCTGTTCTTCACCCGGGCCGATATCGACGGGTTCGGTGCCTACCAGAGCCGCTTCGACGACGCGATCAAGGGCCAGAGCCTGCAGCCGGCCTTCGACCTCTACACCCGCTACATGCAGCGCGTCGACGAGCGCGTGCGCTTCGCGCGCGAGCGCCTGAAGGGCGAGTTCGACTTCAGCACCGACCTCGTTTGGCGCTACGAGCGCGAGGATGCACCCTGGGCCGCTGACAGCGCCGAGCTCGACGCGCTGTGGGAGAAGTACGTGAAGAACGACTGGCTGCGGCTGCAGCTCGCCGGTCGCCAGCCTGACGAGATCCGGCGCACGCTCGACAAGCGTTACGCGCAGATGGCCACGCGCGTGGCCCAGCTCAAGCCGGAGGATGCGTTCGAGAGCTTCATGAACGCCTACACCGAATCGATCGATCCGCACACGGCCTACATGAGCCCGCGCAGCGCCGAGAACTTCAACATGTCGATGCGCCTCTCGCTCGAGGGCATCGGCGCGGTGCTGCAGTCGCAGGACGACTACATCGTGGTGCGCACGCTGGTGCCGGGCGGTCCGGCCGCCCTGAGCGGCCAGATCAGCGTCGGCGATCGCATCGTGGCGGTGGGGCAGGGCGATGGCCCGATGGTCGACGTGATCGGCTGGCGCATCGACGACGTGGTGCGGCTGGTGCGTGGCGCCAAGGGCACCACCGTGCGCCTCGACACCCTTCCGGTGGCCGGTGGTGTCGACGGCGAGCACCGCATCGTCGCGATCGTCCGCGACCGGGTGAAGCTGGAAGAGCAGGCCGCGCGCCAGCAGATCATCGATGCCGATGGCAAGCGCATCGGTGTGATCCGCCTGCCCACCTTCTACGTCGACTTCGAGGCCAAGCGCCGCGGCGATGCCGATGCCCGCTCGGCGACCCGCGACGTGGCGAGGCTGCTGGCCGAGCTGAAGGGGCAGAAGGTCGATGGGGTGGTGGTCGATCTGCGCGGCAACGGCGGTGGATCGCTGACCGAGGCCATCGAGCTGACCGGCCTGTTCATCGACGCCGGCCCGGTGGTGCAGGTGCGCGAGGCCGGTGGCCGCGTCAGCGTCGAGAGCGACGATGATCGTGGCGTGGCCTGGGACGGCCCGTTGGCCGTGCTGGTCGATCGCAGCTCGGCCTCGGCCTCCGAGATCTTCGCCGCCGCCATCCAGGACTACGGCCGCGGCCTGATCATCGGTGAGACCACCTTCGGCAAGGGCACGGTGCAGAACCTCGTCGACCTCGACCGCTTCCAGGCCAACCGCGATCCGCGCTTCGGCCAGCTCAAGCTCACCGTGGCGCAGTTCTTCCGCATCGACGGCGGTACCACCCAGTTCAACGGCGTGGTGCCCGACCTCGCGTTCCCGGTGACGCTCGATGCCGACGAGTTCGGCGAGAGCACCTACGACAACGCGCTGCCGGCCAGTCGCATCCCGCCGGCCGCGCACCGCGAGTACGGCAATTTCGCGCCGATGCTGCTCGCGCTGGCCCAACGCCACGAGGCGCGTGTGGCCAAGGACACCGAGTGGCAGTGGTGGCGGGAGGACGTGGCGCGCTTCCGCAAGGAGCGCGAGGAGGGCACGATCTCGCTCAACGAGGCCGAGCGCCGCGCCGAGCGCGAGGAGACCGAAGCCCGCCGGGTGGCGCGCGTCGCCGAGCGCAAGCGGCTCGGCCTCGATGACGGCCTGCCGAGTCGCGCCGATGATGGCCTGCAGGCCGACGAGCGCAGCGTGGTCGAGCAGGTGGCCGACGAAGAGGCCGCCGAGAACCACATCGATCCGCTGCTGCGCGAATCGGCGCATGTGCTGGCCGATGCGCTGGGCCTGCTCTCGCGCGACCAGCAGCTCGCCGCGCAGGTGCTGCCGCAGACACGCAGGGCGACGCTCTGGGCGGATTGACCGCGTCGCCCGTCGCCGTCGCCGCCGCTCTCGCGGCGGTGTACCTCGTCTGGGGCTCGACCTACCTCGCCATCGCCATCGGCGTGCAGGGCTATCCGCCCTTCGCGATGGGCGCGATCCGCATGCTCGGCGCCGGCGTGCTGTTCTACGCCGTGCTGCGCTGGCGTGGCGTGCCGGCGCCCACGCGCGCGCAGTGGCGCAACCTCGCGGCGATGGGCGTGTTCATGGTGCTGTTCGCCAACGGCCTCGTGAACCTCGCGCAGACCGAAGTGAGCAGCGGCCTCGCCGCGATCGCGGTGGCTTCGATGCCGCTGTTCGTCGCCGTGTTCTCGACACTGAAAGGCCGCACTCTCGGCAGGCTTGAATGGACCGGCATCATCGTCGGCCTCGGCGGCGTCGCCCTGCTGAACCTCGGCAGCGAACTGCGCGGCTCATGGCTCGGCATGGTCTGCCTGGTGATCGCCCCGCTGTCCTGGGCCTGGGGCTCGGTCTGGAGCCGCGACCAGGACCTGCCCACGCCCTTCATGAACGCCGCCGGCCAGATGCTCTGTGGCGGCGTGTGGATGGCGCTTGCTTCGCTGCTGCTCGGCGAGCGATTCACCGGCGTGCCGCCGCTGGATTCGACGCTTGCCGTGATCTATCTCGCGCTGTTCGGGTCGATCATCGGCTTCAGCGCGTACGTGTGGCTGCTCAGCAACGTGCGCCCCGCGCTGGCGACCTCGTACGCCTACGTGAACCCGGCGATCGCGGTGCTGCTTGGGACGCTGGTGCTGCACGAACGCTTCGACGCCGACACCTGGATCGCGATGGCGGTGATTTTGGCGAGCGTGGTGCTGGTGATGCGGGCGCCGAGGCGGTAGTCCGTCCTTGGAAGTACCGCCCGGCGCTCGTTCAGCGGCCGAAACGATCAGGAGACGGGCGCTTTCACTTCTCGAGCTTCTTCAGCGTCGCCTGGATGATCTGCTCCATCTCCTCGCCAGACTTCCTGATCACCGTTCCGGCATGCCCACCCACCATCCCCGCCATCGCGACCGAGTTCATGCGCGAGATGATCACCTTGCCGGTGCTCGTCTGGTAGATGGCAACGCGACAGGGAATCATCGAGGCGACGAAGCGCGTTTCGTCTTTGGACAGGAGGTCGGCACTGAAGCGGCCACTGCACGCGTCGAATATCAGCACCGGATGCAGCGTGAATCCGCGCTCGGACAGAATGCCGGCCATATTGGTGACACCGAGCACGCTCCAGCCGGCGGCCTTCACCGACTCCTTGAATGCAGCCGTTGTCGCGACCAGATTCTTCGGACTCGTGTCTTCAAGGAACAGGGCGGGCATCGCCTGCCCAGCCGCCGCTTGCGACTGCGGCTGGGCACTGGCCGACGGGGTGAACAGACAAACGGTCAGTGCGATCAGCAGCACCCAGACGGCATGGAAGTCGGGCTGCGTCAAACGCCTGGAGAGTTGGGCTTTCATGATCGGTTCCTTACGGGCTGTGGTGGATCGGGTGGCGTTGACGCAGCGGCTTGCGCGGCCTTCGCCTGCCGTGAAGAATGCCGCATCCCCATGTGAACGCGCCATGTCGATCCGGGCGACCCCAGTTCCGCGGCTCGCCCGCGTCAATGGCGGTCAGCGAGCAGTCCCGTGGCCGTCGGCTGCCATGACGATTGCCACAATTACTCCCGCAGCGCCGAGGTCACCGGAATCCGCGCCGCGCGGATCGCCGGCGCAAGGCCGCCCACGAACCCGATGGCAAGGGCGAGGCCCAGACCCACGCCGACCAGCTGGGGCGTCACCGCGAACTGGAACGCGACCTGGGTGAACCCACCACCGAGCGTACTCACCGCGTAACCGTTGAACAGCAGGTAGGCGAGCAGGGCGCCGAGCAGTCCGCCGGAGGCGCTGAGCAGCAGGGCTTCGGCCATCACCGAGGCCACCACCGGCGAGGCGCCGAAGCCCAGCGCGCGCAGGGTGCCGATCTCGCGCGTGCGCGCCGACACCGCGGAGTACATCGTGTTCAGCGCGCCGAAGGTGGCACCGAAGGCCATGATCAGCGCGACGATTCCCGCGAGCACGCCAATGGTGGCGGTGAGCTGTCCGCTCTGCCCGCGGTAGAAGTCAAGCTGCGTCGCCACCTCGACGTCGAGCTGCGGGTCTTCCTTCAGGCGCGCTGTCAGCGTCGGCAGCGCGGCGGGCGAAGTGAGCTGCGCGAGGATCGATGACACGCCGTTGCGGCGCCACGCGCTCTGCACGGTGCCGATGTCGCTGAAGAGTTCGCTGTCGTACTTGCCGCCGCTCTCGAAGTGGCCGACGACGGTCCACGTCGAGCCACGGAAGCGCAGCTCGCGGCCCACCTCGAGCCCGGCGAACTGCCCGGCCGCACCGCTGCCCACGATCAGCTCCTGCACGCCGGGGCGGAACAGCCGGCCGCGGGTGATGCGGAAGCCTTCGCGCAGCGTCAGGCCCACCGGCTCGACGCCGCGCAGGGTCACGTTGGCACCGGTGCGCTGGCCGGGGCGTGGCACTTCGGTGATGACGATCAGCTCGCCGCTGGCCAGCGGCGTGCCGTCCTCGGCGCGGGCGATCGCCGGATCCTGCTTCACCAGGGTCATCGAGCCGATGGCGAGGAAGCTCGCCAGTTCGCCATTGCTGCCGCCGCGGGTGATGACCACCTGATCGGTGCGGCCGCCGCTGCCGAGCGTCTGGTCGAGGCCCGACGACATCGACAGCAGGGCCACCAGCACGCCGACCACGCCGGCGATGCCGACCACGATCACCAGCGAGGGCCCGAGGCGCTCGGGAATCGAGCGCAGGTTCATCAGCGTGATCTCGCGCACCTGGGTCCATGTGCTCATGCGTCGGCCTCCGCTTCACGCACAGGCCGGCCCATCACCCAGCGCCAGGCGAACGCCGGCCATTCGATGGCCTTGCGCAGCGCCAGCTCCAGCGGTGAATCGCCGGCGCGGCCGGCCAGCGCATCGACGATCTTCAGCCGCCGCGCGGTGAGTGCCGGCGGCAGGCCGACCAGCACGGTGAGCACCAGCACACTCGCCGCGGCCACGGCCCAGACGAAGGCATCGGCGGTGATCGGGAAATCCGGCGGCAGAAACCCCATCACCAGGTTCGCCACGCCCATGCCGGCCAGCGCACCGAGCAGGCAGAGCACGAAGCTCTCCGCCAGCACCAGCCACATCACCTGCCGGTCGGTGAAGCCGAGGCACTTCAGCACCGCGAGTTCCGGGATGCGTTCGCGCACCGCCTGCGACATCGCCACGCCGGTGAGGAACAGGATCGAGAAGAACACCGCGCCGGTGATGAGGTTGACGATCAGGCCGATGTCGCCCAACTGGCGGATGAAACCGAGCTGGAACTCCTGCTCGCTCTGCGTCTTGGTTTCTTCCGACGAGTTGGCGAACTTGGCGTCGATGGTGCTGGCGATGCGCTCGCTGTCCTGCGGGTTTGCGACTTGCACCACGAACACGCCGGCCAGCCCGCGGGCACCCGGTGCGCGGCCCTCGTCGAACTGGCCGAAGTTGAGGTACATCAGGTTGGCGCGCTTCTGCCACTCCTCGTCCTTGCCGTCGAAGATGCCAACCAGCCGCCACTCCCACAGCCGCGTGCCGTCGGCCTTCGTCCAGATGAAGCTGTTGAGCGGGATGATGTCGCCCACCTTCCAGCCGTTCTGCTCGGCGAGCAGACGGCCGGCGATCGCGCCGTCCTGCGTCGAGGTGAAGGTGCGCCAGGCATCCTCCTCCATCACCCACTCGGGGTAGGTCTGGCGCAGGCGCTGCGGGTTCACCGCGAACTGCGGGAAGAAGCTGCGGGTATCGCCGAGCTGGCCGCCGAAGAACTGCGAGTGCCCGACCGCTGTGACTCCGGGCACCGCCTCGATCTGTGGCAGCAGCCGC
The DNA here is from genome assembly GCA_003449515.1 of Lysobacteraceae bacterium. Taxonomy (GTDB): domain Bacteria; phylum Pseudomonadota; class Gammaproteobacteria; order Xanthomonadales; family Xanthomonadaceae; genus Silanimonas. The sequence continues at coordinate 6,225 of DMHI01000091.1, forward strand.
ATCGGCAGCGGCTGGGTGAAGCTGGTGCTGGCCTGGGTGATCAGGCGGTTCGCGCCGAGGAAGTCGGCGGCGCCGGAGAACAGCGAGTTCACCGCCTGCAGCAGGCCGAGCAGGGTGAAGGCCGCGAGCAGCGACAGGAAAGTCAGCGTGGTGCGCAGCTTCTTGCGGGTGAGGCCCGACAGCACGAGCCCGAGGTATTTCAGCACGGAGACCTCCGCAGGCAGGCGTCCATGCGCCCGTATCCGGCCCGGCCCTCCGTGGCCGGGCGCTCGTCGGCGCGACACGCCCGTTGGCGTGCCGCGCTCATTCGACTCGCCCTGGCACCAGCGTGCCCTTGTCGAGGTGCACGGTGCGCTTGGCGTATTCGGCGGCCTTCGGGTCGTGCGTGACCATGATGATGGTCTTGCCGAATTCCGAATTGAGGCGCTGCAGCAAGCGCAGCACCTCGTCGGCGGTTTTGCGGTCGAGATCGCCGGTGGGCTCGTCGCAGATCAGCAGCTTCGGATCGCTCACCAGCGCGCGGGCGATCGCCACGCGCTGCTGCTGGCCGCCGGAAAGCTCGTTCGGCTTGTGACTGGCGCGGTCGCCGATGCCGACGAGGTCGAGCGCGATGCGGGCGCGGCGGGTGCGCTCGGCCGCGCCCATTCCGGTGAGCAGCAGCGGCAGCTCGACGTTCTTGAGCGCCGAGAGCACCGGCATCAGGTTGTAGCTCTGGAAGATGAAGCCCACGGTTTCGGCACGCCACTGCGCGAGCTCGTCGGCGCCGTAGTCGTCGATGCGCTGGCCGCCCACGTTCAGCACGCCCGAACTGGGGGAATCGATGCCGCCGATCAGGTTCAGCAGGGTGGTCTTGCCCGATCCCGAAGGCCCCATCAGCGCGACAAAATCGCCCTCGGGAATGTCGAGGTCGATGCCGTGCAGCACTTCGACCACCTGCTTGCCGCGCACGTAGGCCTTGGTGAGCTGGCGGATCTCGACCAGCGGGAACAGCGAGGGCGGGGCGTGGCTCATGCGGTCCTCGCCGTCGCGCTCATCGGCCGCCGGTCGCGGCGGGTGCCGCCACCGCCACGCGATCGCCATCGGCGAGACCGGCCGGCACGGCGACGACGACGGTTTCCCCGCCGCTCAAACCGGCGGTGACGTGGCGCTCGGCATTGGCCTCCGCGCCCAGCGTGACCTCGACGCGGCGGACGGTGTCGTCCTCGACCACGAACACCGCCGGTCGCGCCGGCCCGTCGCCTTCGGCGACCGCTGCGGCATGGACGATGGCGGCCTCGGGAACGAAGGCGCCGGTGGGCGCGGGCGCGTTCTCGTCAGCCGGAGCGAGGAAGCTCACCCGCACGCCCATGTCGGGGACGATGCGCGGGTCTTGGCTGTCCAGCGCGATCCGCACCCGCACGGTGGCACGGGTGCGGTCGGCGGTGGGCACGATGGCGATGACGCTGCCGGGAATGCGCCAGTCGGGATAGGCGTTGAGGACGGCCACCACCGGCATCTTCGGCTGCACGCGGCCGATGAAGGCCTCGTTGACATCGACGTTGACCTCCAGCGAGTCCATGTCGACCAAGGTGCCGATGCCGGTGCGGGTGAAGCCGCCGCCGGCCGAGATCGGCGAGATCATCTCGCCGGGTTGTGCGGCCTTGGCCACGATCACCCCGGCGAACGGCGCCTTGATCGCGGTGTTCTCGACACCGATGGCGGCCACCGCGCGCTGCTCGCGCGCCACGCCCACGGCCTTCTGCAACGCGGCCAGCCGCGCCGCGCGGGCATCGCGATCGGCCTTGGCCTGGTCGACGGCCGACTGCGCCACCAGTTGCCGGGCGGCCAGCTCCGCCTGACGCTTCAGGGTGACTTCGGCCAGAGCGAGCTGGGTGCGCGCCTCGGCGAGCTGCGACTCGCTCGAGGCCACCTGCGCGCTGGCGAGGTCGAGTTGCGCCTCCGCCACCGTGGCGTCGAGCCGCGCCAGCAGTTGGCCTTCCTCCACCCGCATGCCTTCCTCGATCAGCACTTCGGCCACGCGCCCGGTCACTTCGGCCGAGACCGTGGCGATCCGCCGCGCGGTCACGAAGCCCGAGGCATCGAGCAGGGTGGGCGGCCCGGCGTCGGCGGCGCTGCGCGCGATGGTGGTTTCCACCGGCGTCGGCTGGCCCGACATCATCACCACGAGGCCGGCGATCACCGCGGCGAGGGCCGCGAGCACGATCCACTTGCGGCGCGATGCCGGGCGCTGCGCGCCGGGGCGGCGGTCGATGCGCAGGTTGCGCAACTGCTCTTCGGGACGGCTCATGCTCACCTCGGGACGGAACGCGGACAGTCTGCAACGACCACGATGACGGCACTGTGCCGCGCCGCTGCGTCCGACAACACTGACGAAAGTCAGGCCCGCGCTGGGCTCAGGTGAGCAGGACGTCGATGTCCTGCCCGAGCCCGGCGGCCTCGTCCCAGTGGGGTGCCAGCACTTCGGCATCGAGCTCCAGCCACGACGCCACCGGTGCCGCGGCGCTGGTGAACAGGCCCTCGAGCGGCTGCTGGCCGCTCAGCAGCAACTGGGCGACGCGCGCCACATGCACGACGCCGGCGTATTCGTTGGGCACGCGGGCCGCCATCGGGGCCGGGTGGTTGACCACGGCTTCGCAGAGCGCGTCCGGGAAATGCCAGTGGCGGGCCAGCGCGCCGCCGATCTCCACCGAGGTGTAGCCGAGGATCATCTGCTCGGCATCGCCGCGTGGCGCACCGGCGGCAACGGCGGCATCGACTTCGCGCATGCGCTCGGCGTCGAGCGTGTGCATCAGCAGGTTGCCGACGTCGTGCATCAGGCCGGCGGTGAAGGCGGTTTCGGCGTTGAGGCTGCAGAGCTTGCCGCGGCGCACCAGCCAGCGGCACAGGCCGGCAACCATGAAGCTGCGACGCCAGAAGGCGCGCAGATCGAAGCCTTCCGGCGCCTTGAAGGCCGACACCACGCCGCCTGCCGCCACCATCGTCCGCAGCGCATCGACGCCCAGCATCACCACGGCGTCGTTGACCGCGCTGATCTTGCGCGTACCGCCGTAGAACGAGGAATTCGCCAGGCGCAGCACCTTCGCGCTGAGCGCCTGATCGAGCTGCAGCTTGGCGGCGATGCGGCTGGCGTCGACATTCGGATCGTCGAGCGCCTGCAGAAGCTCCTGCACCAGCTTCGGGATCGACGGCAGCTGGTGGGCCTGTTCGAGCATCTGCTGCACGTGCATAACCGGCTCCGTCGTGGCGTTGTGGGGCAGCTTAGTGGGCGAAACGGCGCTTCAGGAAGGCCCAGGCCGCGCGCAGGCCCTGCGCCTCGCCGCCGGCCGGTTTGCCCGGGCGGTCGGCGTCGTTCCAGGAATACACGTCGACATGCGTCCAGTCCTGAGCATCGGGCACGAAGCGTTCGAGGTAGAGGGCGGCCGTCACACATCCGGCCATCCGCGAGGCGCCAGCGTTGGCGAGGTCGGCGATGCCGGACTTCAGGTAACTCAGGTACGGGCGCCACAGCGGCATGCGCCACAGCGGGTCGCGCTGCGCGGTACCGGCGTCGAGGTAGGCGGCGGCCAGCTCGTCGCGGTTGCAGAACAGCGCCGGCAGGTCGGGCCCGAGCGCGATCCGCGCCGCACCGGTGAGCGTGGCGAAGTCCATCAGCAGGGCGGGCTTCTGCTCGGCGGCGAAGGTCAGTGCGTCGCAGAGGATCACGCGGCCTTCGGCGTCGGTGTTGTCGATCTCGACGCTCAAGCCCGCCCGCGTGGCGATCACCTCGCCCGGGCGGTAGGCGTCGGGGCCGAGCGCGTTCTCGACGGCCGGCACCAGCAGGGTCAGGCGAACCGGCAGGGCGCGCTCCAGCACGAGTCGGGCCAGCGCGATCGCGTGCGCCGCACCGCCCATGTCCTTCTTCATGTTGCGCATGCCATCGGCCGGCTTCACGTCGAGCCCGCCGGTGTCGAAGCACACGCCCTTGCCGACGATGACCAGGTGCGGGAGTGAGGCGTCGCCGTGGGTCAGCGCGATCAGCCGCGGGGCGCGATGGCTGGCGCGGCCGACGGCGTGAATGGCCGGGAAGTTCTGCGCCAGCAGCTCGGGCCCGCGCACGCAGCGGAAGTCCGCACCGTGCGTCATCGCCAGCGTCTGCACCTCGGCTTCGAGCTCGTCCGGGCCCAGGTGTTCGGTGGGTGTGTTGATCAGGTCGCGCGCGTGGCAGGAGGCGGCAAGCACGGCCAGCGCCTCGGCCTCGGCGTCGCCGTCGACGGCGAGCTTGGCGGTGGGCCGGGTCGTTTTCAGGTAGCGCGCGAACCGGTAGGCCCCCAGCCCCCAGCCGATCAGCGCGCGGTCGGGCGGCATCGCCAGCGGGCTGTCGGCGGCAAGGCGGAAGCTGAGCGCGGGCAGCAGTGTGGGCAGGTGGCCGAGGCTGGCCGGATCCAGTGGGTCGCCGATGCCGGCCACGGCGGCGGCCGGTGCGCCGTCGTCGCCGGGCAGCACGAGCACGCTGAGCGCATCGCCCTTGAAGCCGTGCGCCTCCACCCAGGCGCGGACGCGCGGCGACTGCGCGTCGCGCCACGCCGGGAAGCGCGTGGCATCGAGGAGGTACAGCGGCAGGGCCGGCGCAGCGGCCGGAACGAAGCAGGCGGGGCCGGAGGTGGCGGAAGCAGGCATGGTGGGGCGGCGCTCGGGGTGGGGCCGACAGGTGCCGGCGAAGGGGAATCAGCGCGGGAGATTAGCCGGTTCGGCCGGCTCGCCCGAGGGCCCGGCCGCAGCAGGCAGGCGGGCGTCGGCCAGGGCCGCGACCAGGGCGTCGAGCGTGGCGACAGCGAGATCCGGCGGTGGCAGCTCGGTCGGCCAGGCGCTGCCATCGCGGTTGACCCAGCAGGTGCGCATGCCGGCGCGTGCGGCGCCGTCGATGTCGAGCCAGGGGTCGTCGCCGACGTGCAGCATGTCGGCCAACTCGACGCCGAGTGCGGCGGCGGTGTGCGCGAAGATCGCGCGCTCCGGCTTGGCCACACCGCGCTCGCGGGCGGCCACGCGAACGGTGAAGCGTCCGGCGATGCCGATGCGCCCGAGGTCGGCGTTGCCATTGGTCAGCGAGGCCAGCGGGAAGCGCGCACCGAGCGCGTCGAGCGCCGGCAGCGCATCGGCATAGAACGCGACGCGGTTGCGCTCGAGGTACAGCGCCTCGAAGGCGGGTTGGGCGTGGGCGACATCGTCCCCGCTGCCGGCCAGTGCGCGTTCGAGGCTGATCAGCCGCTGCGCGGTGAAGTCGTGCGCGAGCTGCGGGTGTTCGCGCGCCACCTGTTCGCGCAGCTCGCGCATGCGCGGTATCGGCCAGGCCGCGGCGGTACGCGGACAATGCCGGGCGAGGTAGGCGTGCAGGGCGGTCTCGGCGCGTTCGATCAGTGGCCGGATCGGCCACAGGGTGTCGTCGAGGTCGAAGCTGATGGCGCGGATGTCCGGCATCGGCCGATTGTCGCCGATCACCGCAGTTCGAGGTCGCCCACCTGGGCGCCGCGCTGCACGCGCAGGATCAGCCGTTGTGGCGGCTGCGCCAGCGCGCTGCGCAGCGCGGTGAGGTCGTCGACGCGCCGCCCGTTGACGCCGTGGATGCGGTCGCCGGCGCGCAGCCCGTTCTGTGCCGCCCGCGAGCCCGCCAACACATCGGCGACCGAGACGCCCACCAGGCCGGCGCTGCGGAACCGGTCGGCCATCTCGGCCAGTGTCGCGCCGGACAGACGGGGATCGATGTCGTCGCCCGGCAACTGCTTGGGCTGCTCGCGCAGCGTGGCTTCGAGCCTCAGCGCCTGCGCGCCGCGGCGCACGTCGAGCGTGGCCGGCCGGTTCACCGGCAGGAGCCCCTCGGCATTCCGCAGCGCCTGTGCGCTGTCGACGCGCTGGCCGTTGATCGCGGTGATCACGTCACCGGGGCGCAGGCCCGCGGCTTCGCCGGGCGTATTGCGATAGGTGCGGGTGACGATGGCACCACGCAGGGTCGCGGCGAGGCCCAGCTCCCGGGCGAAGCGTGGCGTCAGGTCGGCGAGTTCGAGGCCCAGCGAGCCGCGCTTCACTTCGCCGTAGACCAGCAGTTGGCGCATCACCTCGCGCGCCAGGTGGGCCGGGATCGCGAAGCCGAGACCGATGTTGCCGGCCGCCGACCCGCGCGGGTTGAAGCTCGCGGTGTTGATGCCGACGAGCTCGCCGCGCAGGTTGACCAGCGCGCCGCCGGAGTTGCCGGGATTGATCGAGGCATCGGTCTGGATGAAGTCCTGGAAGCCCAAGCCCGTCAGCCCGCTGCGGCCCACCGCCGAGACGATGCCCGAGGTGACGGTCTGGCCGAGGCCGAACGGGTTGCCCACCGCGACCACGAAATCGCCCACGCGCAGGCCCTGCGAAGGGGCCAGCGGCAGCGCGCGCAGATTCCCGACCGGAATGCGGATCAGCGCCACGTCGGTGCCGGGATCGGAGCCGATGAACTCGGCTTCCACGGTGCGCCCGTCGGCCAGTTGCACGCTGACTTCGGTGGCGTTGTCGACGACGTGGTGGTTGGTCAGCACGTAGCCACGCTCGGCGTCGACGATCACGCCCGAGCCCAACGATTGCGACTCGCGCCGTTGCGGCCCGTCGGGCAGGCCGAAGAAGCGGCGGAAGAACGGATCGGCGGCCAGCGGGCTCTGCACCTCCACCACCTGCCGGGTGTAGATGTTCACCACCGCCGGAGTGACGCCCTCGAGCATCGGTGCCAGCGAGGGCAGGGCCGGCAGAGCGGCGACGCTGCGCGGAGTCTGCGCGGTCACGGCGGGTGCGGCGGGTGCGGCAGCGGCTTGGGCTTGCGCGGCGGGCACCGGTGCCGGCGCAAGGCCGCGGGCGATCAGGCCGCCGCCGACGGCGGTGGCGAGCAGGCAGGCGAAGAGGGGCAGGGGACGCATGCGCGGGCGGTCCTCGAGGTCGTGCGGGATGCGCCATTGATGCGGCTCCGGCGTGGCTTCCACAAGGGTCGGCGGCCGTCCCGGCAAGCATCGATTCACCCGGCCCGAGATCGGCAAGCGGTTGTCGCACAACGAAAAATGCCGGGCGTGGCGCGGTGATGCGGCGTGCCGCGCGGATGCGTTGACAGGCGTGGAGGGCGGGCGTACCGTTGCCTTCCGCTGCCCCTACATCTTGGGGTGGGCACGGAAACCGGCCCCAAGATTTGGGGCTTGAACAGAGCTGATGACGCGTGGCCGGAAGGTTCGTCATGGGGCAGATCGACTGAAAACCGGGTACCGCCGGCGCCCGACGCCAGCGCGGCCGTTTTTCCGTCCCTGCTCCGACGCATCGGGCCGGCCGATGACGACGCCTTCGGGCGCAGGAGAGGACGAGGAATGAGCACGGTTCGCCTGGAGGCGGTCAAGACGGAAGAGCCGGTGGAGATTTCGATGCAGCCGGCGTCCTGGGACATCTGGGACAAGAAGTACCGCCTCAAGACCAAGAAGGGCGAACCGGTCGATGTCGACATCGACGGCACCTACAAGCGCGTGGCCAGGGCCCTGGCCGAGGCCGAGCCGGGGACCGAGAGGCAGCGCTACTGGTACGAGCGTTTCCTGTGGGCGCTGCGCCGCGGCGTGATCCCCGCCGGGCGCATCACCTCGAACGCCGGCGCGCTCGAGCACAAGCCGGCCACCTCCACGATCAACTGCACGGTGTCGGGCACGATCCCCGACTCGATGGACGGCATCCTCGAGAAAGTGCACGAGGCCGGGCTGACGTTGAAGGCCGGTTGCGGCATCGGCTACGAATTCTCGACGCTGCGCCCGCGCGGTGCGTTTGTCGCCGGCGCCGGCGCACACACCTCGGGCCCGCTGAGTTTCATGGACATCTACGACAAGATGTGCTTCACCGTGTCGTCGGCCGGTGGCCGCCGCGGCGCGCAGATGGGCACCTTCGAGATCAGCCACCCGGACGTCAAGGAGTTCATCAAGGCCAAGCGCGAGGACGGCCGCCTGCGCCAGTTCAATCTCTCGCTGCTGATCACCGACGAGTTCATGGATGCGGTGGCCCGCGACGCCGAGTGGCCGCTGGTGTTCCCGGTCAGCGAGAAGGAGGCCGGCGATATCGATCTCGACGATGCCAGGCAGGTGGTCTGGCGCGAGTGGCCCACCAACAAGGGCTACGTGACCCGCGACGACGGCATGGTGGCGTGCAAGGTCTACAACCACGTCCGCGCGCGCGGCCTGTGGGACATGATCATGACCTCCACCTACGACTTCGCCGAGCCGGGCTTCATCCTCATCGACCGCGTCAATGAGATGAACAACAACTGGTTCTGCGAGGCGATCCGCGCGACCAACCCCTGCGGCGAGCAGCCGCTGCCGCCCTACGGCGCCTGCCTGCTGGGCTCGGTGAACCTGACCCGGTTCGTGCGCGATCCGTTCACCGACAAGGCGCGCTTCGACTGGGAGGAGTACAAGGAAGTCGTGCGCGTGTTCACCCGCATGCTCGACAACGTCGTCGAAGTGAACGGCCTGCCGCTCGAGCAGCAGCGCGACGAGATCCTACGCAAGCGCCGCCACGGCATGGGCTTCCTCGGCCTCGGCTCGACGATGACGATGCTGCGCATGAAGTACGGATCAAAGGAAAGCTGCGAGTTCACCGAGGCCGTGTCGCGTGAGATGGCCGTGGCCGGCTGGGAAGTGGCGCTGGCGCTCGCCGAGGAGAAGGGTCCGGCCCCGATCATGGACGAGGACTTCACCGTCAGCGCCGAGATGCTGCGCAAGCGCCCGGAGATGGCCGCCGACGGCTTCAAGGTGGGCGATACGGTCAAAGGCCGCGTGCTGCACGCGAAATACAGCCGCTACATGCAGCGCGTCGCCAGCGTGGCGCCCGAGCTGGTGCAGAAGCTCGCTGAAACGGGTGCGCGCTTCACCCACCACAGCTCGATCGCGCCGACTGGCACCATTTCGTTGTCGCTGGCCAACAACGCCTCCAACGGCATCGAGCCCTCGTTCGCGCACCACTACTCGCGCAACGTGATCCGCGAGGGCAAGAAGTCGAAGGAGAAGGTGGACGTCTACAGCTTCGAGCTGCTGGCCTACCGCGAGCTGGTGAACCCGAAGGCCATGCCGTACAGCGATGATCCGGAGGCCAAGCTGCCGGACTACTTCATCGCCGCCGACGACATTTCGCCGAAGGAGCACGTCGACATCCAGGCCGCCTCGCAGATCTGGATCGACTCGTCCATTTCCAAGACCGCGAACGTCCCGACCGACTTCCCATACGAGGACTTCAAGGACATCTACCGCTACGCCCACGAGAAAGGTCTCAAGGGCTGCACGACGTTCCGCTTCAACCCGGCCGCCTTCCAGGGCGTGCTGGTCAAGGAGAAGGACCTCGAGAACACCACCTACCGCTTCGAGCTGGAGGACGGCAGCGTGGTCGAAGTGAAGGGCAACGAGCAGATCGAGTACGACGGCGAGATGCACACCGCCGCCAACCTGTTCGATGCGCTGAAAGAAGGGTACTACGGGAAGTTCTGAGTTCTGACGGAAGGCCCGCGGCAGAACGTCGCAGGCTTCCTGACTCGAGGCCCGCCCGACCCGCCCCGGCGAGGTGGGCCCGAACCGGCAAGCGTGCACCGGCCCCAATGCACGCGGTTGCAGCACCCCACTGGAGTGTTCCCATGAGCAATGGCAACGGTGTGACCAGCACGATCGCGCAGGCGGTCGAGGCGGTCAGCGAGAAGGCCAACGAGGTTGTCGAGCAGGCGAAAGCCAAGGCGGCCCCGATGGTGAAGAGGGCGGTCGGCACCGCGAGGAAGAAGGTCGCGGCGGCGAAGAAGTCGGTCGATGCCGCGGTGAAAACCGCCAAGTCGAAGCTCGGTGTCAAGCCGGCCGCGAAGAAGGCGGCACCGGCCAAGAAGGCCGCGAAGCCGGCGGCGAAAAAGGCCGCCAAGGCGACGGTGAAGAAGGCGGCGGCCAAGAAGGTGCCGGCGAAGAAGGCCGCACCGAAAAAAGCGGCCAAGAAAGCGGCGCCGAAGAAGGCGGCGAAGAAGGCCGCCAAGACCAACGCGCGCCGCTGATCGCGGCGTGTGCCCCGGAACCCCCGCCGTCACGGCGGGGCCGGCTGATTCACCCCTGAATCCACGAAACGCACAGCAGCACGCACCACCCGCAGGAGCGCCGGCATGGCCATCAAGATCAGCAAGAAAATCAAGTCGTACAGCGTCGCCACGCCGGACGACAAGGCCGCCACGCCGGCTCCCGCCCCGGTCGCTTCGGCCCCCACGCCGCTGCCGATGGCCGAGATCATCCAGATGCACGAGCGCGTCGAGCGCCCGGAGACGCTGATCGGCGCGACCTACAAGATCAAGTCGCCGCTGTTCGAGCACGCGCTGTACGTGACGATCAACGATATCGTGCTGAATCCCGGCACCGAGCACGAGTTGCGCCGACCCTTCGAGCTGTTCATCAACTCGAAGAACATGGAGCACTTCCAGTGGATCGTCGCCATCACCCGCATCGTCTCGGCGGTGTTCCGCAAGGGCGGCGACGTGACCTTCCTCGTCGAGGAGATGAAGGCGGTGTTCGATCCGCGTGGCGGCTACTTCAAGGCTGGCGGCGTCTACATGCCGTCGATCATCGCCGAGATCGGCAGCGTCATCGAGCAGCACCTGAAGTCGATCGGCATGATCATCGACCCGGAAGTGAGCGATGCGCAACGCGCCCTGATCGCCGAGAAGCGCGCGGCCTACGAGCGGGGGCTGAAGAAGAATGCCGAGGCCAGCACCGCGCCGGGCGTTGGTGGCGACATCGCGATCACCGGCGACGGCACCAGCTTCCCGCCCTCGGCGACGATGTGCAGCAAGTGCAACACCAAGGCCGTCATCATCATGGACGGCTGCCAGACCTGCCTGAACTGCGGCTACTCGAAGTGCGGGTGAGCGGAGCGCGGGGGGCGATGAGGCCTGCGGCTTTGGCGGCTGCAGTGGCGTGACAAGCGGCGGCGGATTGCCCTCGAGCCCGACCGACCGCGCGCTCAGGCGTCGGGACCGCCCGCAGGGGCATCGGTCGCCGGGGCCTCCCCCGGCGCGATGATCTCGTAGCCCTTGGCGCGCAT